>JAGYOX010000082.1 GCA_018399235.1 Desulfobacterales bacterium
CAACAAAACGCGTCCGCTGGAAGGCTGAAGCCTTCCGCTACATAGATTGTACAAATTTTGCTAAACAGCTAAAAACCGTGAACTGTGAATCTGAAGTTGTTTAGAAGTCCAATATCTGTGTTGCGCTGCATCCCTCGAAATTTCACGTATAGCTAAGTACGCTGCATTCCTCGGGATTTGCGCGCCCCCTGATTTTAAACGGGGCTTGAACTTTTTTCTTTGCCATCCTAAAATCGACTTTTTACGAGATTGTCAATATTGTTATTTGGAATTTAACCATGAACCATGAACCTTAAACCTTAAACCGTTAAGTTGCTTAGAAGTCGATTTTGGGATCGCAAATCTCTCATCCCATGTGGTTTAAGGACGGGCATTCATAGCAAAAGCATTAACCGCCCCATAGGCCGTAGCAATGGAAATGCCCGCCCCGCATTTCATGCGCATCCAGTCCTGGTGGGCCAGAATGGCGCCGGCTGCGTAAAGATTTTTCCATGCGGGCTTGCCGGAATCGTCCAAGGGACGAAATGCATCATCAATTTCAATTCCGGCCATGTTCACCGGATGGCCGCGCGGGTCAAAAACCTGTGAGCAGTGCCATTGTGTTCTTTCCGGCGGCTGGAAGACCGGCAGCCCGAAAAGCGGTTCAACAATTTTTTTGCGCCCGGCATATAGTCCTCCCCCCAGAAAACGGCCGCCCGCCAAAATCACGCCCTGGGCGTGCAGCCGATGGGAAATGGACTGTGTTGCCGGTTCGCCGATATCGAGCACAAATCCTCCATCATTGTCATGGTTTACCTGAAGCACCCGTTTTTGGGCAAACAACGGAATGCCTTTGGATTGTATTTGTGCCTCCATCATTTCCTTTATGCGAAGGCCCGGCACGGCCGGCGGAATGGTCGGGATTTCGAAGACATCCGCGCCGATAAGCGCCGCCAGATCGGCCATGACTTCCCGCGTGTGATATATGCCAAAAATTGCGGGCATGCCCACGATTTCAGCCCCGTTCAGGTGCGGTCGAATCTCCCGGGCCAGATCCTCCCGGTGTGTTCGCAACTCCAGAGCCCTTGCCATTTTCTCAGGATACAGGTCAACCGACGGGCCCACCTCGGGGAACGCGATCCGCACGGATTGCAGCCCGGGCCAGCGGTCTCGGAGCATTTCCTCGAGTTGAACCGCGCTGAACCCTTTAAGCCCCCAAAAATCCACCATTAGACATTTTTTCTGGGTTTTAAGGGCTTCTGTCCCCTTGTACATGGATTCAGGCACGCCATAGGTGGGTTTCAATGTGCCGAGCGTCGTAATCACCCGGCTATTGGCATCCGGCTGATAGCGGTACGGCAAACCGGCGGCTTTCATAAGGTTCATAAAAATATCAAAAGCCTGCCGGATATCGGCTTGCGGCAATCGCGCATAAGGATGGTCGGGTATATCTGTGGTGACGGCGTCGATGGCCTCCCATGGATTTTCCCATACCCTTCCGTCGGCGATAGGGTGGACCCCCATCAGGTCCAAAAATCCACTGGCATGGATTATTCCCGCGTTTACGCCGATTTGAGCCGTGTAGATGCCTTTCTCCGAGGCAAAGAGCGTCGCCGCCAATCCGGCCAGTCCCGTACCGATAACGGCCAGCTCACAAGAAGAGGCATCCGCTTTGGGGCCAGGATGTGACTGTTCGGCCGGCTTCATCTCAACTCCAGCCCGAAGAGTCCGCAATGCATCGCCTCCTGCAGCTCGGCGGCGGCCATTGGCATATCCCAAAGCAGGCACTGCTGTCCCTTCCAACGGGCGTTTAGAAAATCTCGGATATTGTCGATGCCTTCGTTTGCGGATATAACCCCGCGATCATACAGGAAAGCGGCGATACGGATGCTGCAAAACGCGCCCTGGCACCCCCCTTTGCCGACCCGGCTGCGTTTGCTGATGCCGTTTAGATCGGCTTCTTTTTCAAATACGTGGAAACTGGCAAGAATTTCTTCAATTGCGCTCTGAGGGACCATTTCACATTCGCACAACAGCAAATCATCGGGATCATGATGCTCCAGCCACATCCGGGAAGAAAAGCCCGGGACCGCCCATTGGGTTTCATGGTGTGAAAGCATAGAGGTGGTCCGGGTCTGACAAGGGGTTGATACCCCCAAGCGGTCGCAGACCAGGTCGGCCGTTTTTTCCGCCATAAGCCTAAATGTGGTGAGTTTACCGCCTGTTATGGTAACAAAATTGTCTATATCGTCTTCAGCGTGGTCTATCAGGTCAAAACTCCGGGAAACCGAGCGGTCGTTTCCTTGACTGCCGGTGCCCACAAGCGGCCGGACGCCTGAATACGCTCGAATATAACGCTTGGTTTCAAGGGCCGGGAGCATTACCGCCCCTTCATCCACAATATAATCCACCTCTTCCACGGTCGGCCGGATATCTTCAAGGGTTTTCATCCGGGCCGAAGTGGTGCCCAGAATGGAGACCGTCCCACCGGGTACAAGGATATCCGCATCAGAAGGCGGGCGCAGCCGGTTGATCACCCTGTGGGTCATCCGGTTGTGGGTGATGAGCAGTGTCCCCTTGGAATAGATGACATCAATATCGGCCCCGACAAGGCCGGCCACCTGGCCGGCCCAGGCACCGGTCGCATTTACCACCATTTCTGTTTCAATGCAGAATGCTTTGCCGGAATCCTTGTCCAACAGCTCCACAGCCTTGATTTGCCGACCGCTTTTTTTAACGCCGGTCACCTTTGTATTTCGAAAAAACTGACATCCCAGCTGCTGCGCATGGGTGATATTTTCCAAAACCAGCTTAAAGGGATCGATGGATGCGTCTTCCACGGCATAGGCCGCAATGGTTTTTTCCGACAAGGCGGGTTCCTGCTCCCGGGCGTCTTTGATGTCCATGGGCGTGCAGGGCAGCCCCGCTTTTTCGCAATAGGTGGGAAAATCGGCGACAAAGCGCTCATCATCGCCTTGGACCGCCGCAAAGAATCCGCCGGTATCTTCTATGCAGTCCGGTGCCATTTGCTTTAAAATCCGGTTTTCATCCATACATTTTTTTGCAGATTCAGGATCATTGGATACATACCGGGCGCCGCTGTGCAACAACCCATGATTGGCCCCCGAGGCGCCGGCATTGATATCTTTTTTTTCAACCAGAATGCAATTCACCCCCCGCAATGCCAAATCCCTGGCCACACCCGTGCCCGTGGCCCCGCCGCCGATAATCAGAACCTGCGTTTTCAGACTGTTAGATTCGATCAATCCCATCGTCGCCTATTGTTTGGTTTGTAAAATAGGTATTGCATTTTGCGACTATACCGGTTTTGTTACCAAGATTTCAACTGTAAATAAAACCCGCCATAATATAAAATGCCCGTTAAAACTTGACGCGCAAGCCAATTTCTGAGATATATTAAATTCTAGTCAGAAATGGATTTATGCCCAAAGAAACCGCCATGAGTTCAGCAGATCCCATCAAACAGTTTTATCTGAGGCATTTGCCCCAAGCTAAGATCAAGGGCTCAACGCTTTACGCCCCATGCCCTTTTTGTCCGCATTCTGAAGACACCTCGGCCGGTACGCTGGTCGTCAACCTCGATCCGGAAAGTTTTTTTTACGGCCATTTTAGATGCCTTAACCGCTGCAGGCCCGGCGGCTTCGTCCCGCACTTCGGCAGGCTGCAGGGCATTGACCCGAAACTTGTGCCTGGCTGCGATCCCGACCGGATTTCCTATGTGCACAATTTGGTGTTTCCATCGAAAACCCTGAATGCCGAAGTGAGAAAATATCAACTCACCCAGACGGGAGAACAAATTGACTTTTTCCAAACTTTCGGGATATCAGCCGCGACCCTTAATGAGATGCGGGTGGGGTCTAACGGCCGCTACCTGATTTATCCCTACTTCCAAGAAAACGGCAACTGCTATGCTTACCGGTGCGTCCGGCCCGGAAATGATGCTGACGCCTTTTGGGTGGGCGAAGAAGAATTTCAGGAAAAAGAATTCCAGATTTTCAACATTGAAGATATTTCGCGCTGCGAAAACGGTGCCATTTTTATTACCGATGGAGAAAAAAACCTCCTGGCCCTCAAAGAGCTGGGATACCCCGGCATCGCCGTTCCCAGCCTTTCAGTTGTTGATATGCTGTCTCCAGAGCGCTTCGCTGATGTCAACCACGTATTCATCCTGTTTTACAACTCCTCTGAAGCACAGGTGGCGGCCCGGTCCATTGCCACCAGCCTTGGGTTCAAAGCGCGCATTATCAACTGGCCGGCAACCGTAAATCGCGACTACCACCTGACGCAGCTTGCCCGGGACAAGCAAGATGCATTCGGTGAAACAGTAGCCCGAATGATCAAAAGCTCAAAAGCATTCTCCCCCTTCACGTCGCCCGAGCGCGAACATACACTCTTTTTGGAGGCGCTGGAAAAAGACAGGGGCAAAAGCCTCCTCGGCGCGCCAACGGGTTTTGAAAAAATGGACTACGCCCTGAACGGCATTAGCGGCATCAACATCATGGGCGGCCAGCCAAAGGCCGGCAAATCAACCTTTTTTATGCAGATCTCGACAGAGGCCGCCCGACGGGGCATACCGGTCATTTACTATGATTTTGAAAACAGCCGCCAGAAAATCTACCTTAGAACTCTCTGTCGGCTGAGCAGGCTTTCGGAAGCGTCGCTGCGCCATGAAAATCCGGATTCCGCCGCCGCCGCGCAGTTTCAGCAGGCACAGGAGGAGATGAGGAATATGCTGCGATTCTTTCGCGTGGTCACGGACCGAAAGCTGAGTCCCGACATCATCCGGCGGCAGATCGATTTTATCCAGCACGAAACGCGTCTGGATAATTGCATGGTGGTTATTGACAGTCTGCATAAACTGCCCTTTAAAAACCTCTCGGAACGGCGCACGGGTATCGATGAATGGCTGCGGCATATGGAGAGTATCCGCGACGAGCAGCAAGTGTCATTCCTTGTGGTTTCGGAATTATCCCGCAGCAGTGAAGGCAGCTACAGCACAGAGCCCGACCTTGGAGCCTTCAAGGAATCGGGCGATATCGAATACAGCGCTGATAATGCCATTATGCTGCAGCCCAACTGGGACTTGCTGGATCCGCTCACTACGGCCCAGCGCGTGAGTACGCTTTGGCTGGTCGCCAGCCGCGAAAAAAGCCCCGGCAAAATCGCGGATTATGCCCTTGATTATCCGTACTGGGGCTTTAAAGAGCTTTAGAAGGCTGTTAAAAACCGTTTAGGTTGTCTAACATTCAGCCGGCCCCAACCCATATCGTTTAATAACTCTCTAAAATACCACCTTTTTTTACGGCTTGACACCCAAGTCCAACCTTGTCATACAGTTGAATTCAAAACCCCTTGAGCATAAAAAAGCTGGTTATTCATATAAACTGATCTCAGATGTTCGCATACATAATGTTTTCCTGAGGCTTGCGAACAAATAGAGGGTTTCCTTATTGAAAAAACAACAAGGCCTTAGCACTGGCTTAATGAGCGGTAAGAAGGTTTTCAATCTAAGGGCCAAGGTACTGTTTATTTTTCTTGTTCTCGCACTGGTTCCCCTCATGGTCATCGGATGGTTCTCCCTTAAAACGACTGAGAACCTTATTGTGAGCATGGTCGTGCGGCAGCTGGAAAATGTGGCTGCCGATAAAGTCGCGCTTTTGGAACGATGGCTGGATGAACGCAAAGCGGATCTAAAGGTAATCGCAGGAACATCTCTGGTCCAATCAATGCAGCCGGCAGAAATCGAGCCGTATCTAAACCTCATTAAGGACAAATACGGTGCGTATAAGGATCTTTCAGTCGTTTCAGCAGACGGAAACCTTATCAGCAGCACCAACGGACGCGTGGCGGCAGTTGGAGCGGAGGGAAGGAATACATATATCGCAAGGGACCGGCTTTATATGTCCGGTATCACTTATGCGCCCGAAGCCAATGAGTCCACATTTTTTATTGCCGCCCCGGTTATAGGCCAATCCGGTGGTTTGGCCGGTACCGTATATGGCAGCGTTGGGACAAACAAGATTATTGTTCACATTCTGAATGTCTCCCTGGGTGATACGGGAGAGTGTTATTTGGTAAATAAGGATGGCCGGTTTCTGGCGCACAAGGAACCCCATCGGATTTTAACGGAAAATATTTCGCAGTCGGGTAGTTTCAAGAATATTTTTGAAAAGCGCGATCTGGGCCAGCCATATCTGGATTACCGGGGGATTCAGGTGCTTGGCACCTCCATGAAGGTTGCCGGAACCGATTGGTATATTGTGGTTGAGCAGGATCGGGAGGAAGCCTTCCAGAGTGCAGAAACCTTGAAACGCATTGTTTTTTTAACGCTTTTATTGTTTATTGGCTGTGCGTTGATGCTGACCTGGATAATTTCCTATCATATCGTTCGGCCGATTCGTAAGCTAAGCAAATACGCAGGCATTATTGGCGAGGCAAAATTCGACAGGGCGACGCTTACAATTAATCGCAGGGATGAAATCGGAATGCTGTACCGGGCATTTCAGGATATGTCGGCAAAGCTTCAAAAACGTCAGAGTCACCTTGAGCAAAAAGTTGATCTTAAGGATGCCAAGCTTAAGGAAACCGATTTGATCCTAAAGAAGACCAAATTGATTGCCGAGCGGTCGGAAAAATTCGCGGCAATAGGAAGGATGGGGGCGGCTGTCGCCCATGAGATAAGGACCCCCCTGACATCACTCAAACTGTTTATGGAGTCAATGGAAGCGGAGATTGAAATTTCGCCGGAAGATGAGGAAGACTTTCAGATCGCCATGAAGCAGATCAGCCGGATTGAAGCCACCATCAACCGGTTTCTTGACTTTACCAAGCCCCAGGACCTTGTTTTTTCTGAAATTTCGCTTGCCGAGCTGGTGGAAGACGTGTTGATCATGGTGAGGCCAATGATTAAACGCCAGGAATGCACCCTGGATATTAACATGGATGAGGCGCTACCACCGATCCATGGCGACAGAAAACTGTTGGCCGAAGCCCTGGTCAACCTGTTCGTTAACGCCCTGGAGGCGATGGAATGCCCCGGTCTCTTGTCAATCACCGTGGTAAAGGATAATTTTGCTATAAGTGACGGGACGACGGTCCCGTGCCTCAGAATCGATATCTCTGATACCGGTCATGGCATAACAGAGGAACAGATAGACAACCTTTTTGAGCCGTTTTTCACGACCAAGGCATCCGGTACAGGCCTTGGGCTGCCGCTCGTGTTCAATACGATTCAAAACCATGGCGGCGTTATAAGAGTTAAAAGCCGGGTTCAACACGGCACCACATTCTCTATCTATCTGCCTTTAAATATTAAGCAACCATTATGTGAAGCCGATGGAAGAAATTCTACTAATTGATGATGACGAGGGTCTTGTCCATTTTTTAAGCCGTTTTTTTGAGCGAAAAGGGTATGCGGTAACAGCCTGCGCAGACGGGCCGTGCGCCATTGAAAAAATCGGCGAGAAAAGTTTTGATCTAATTCTGCTGGACTATAAGATGCCGGAGTTAAACGGCCTTGATACCCTAAGTGCAATAAAGGATGTAGAGGTAAAAACGCCCGTTATCCTCATGACTGCATACGGTACCACTGAACTGGCGATTGAAGCCATGAAACGGGGCGCGTATGATTATCTGGTCAAGCCTTTTGAACGTAAAGACCTAAGCCGAATTGTCAACGAAGCCCTACAGGTGAACCGGCAAATGAAGGAAGTCGTTCGTCTGCCGGCGGCAACGGAGCCGTCTGAAAAATCCCCGCCCGCAAGCACACTGCAGATCATCGGCAACAGCAGGAAAATGCAGGAAATTTATAAACTGATTGGCCAGGTAGCAGAAAAGGACGTGCCGGTCCTGATCACGGGTGAAAGCGGGACGGGCAAGGAGTTGGCGGCAAAGGCCATTTACCACCACAGCCGCCGGAAAGAAAAGCCTTTTATGGCGGTCAATTGCGCCGCCATACCGGAATCGCTTTTTGAAAGCGAGCTCTTTGGACATGAACGGGGTGCCTTTACGGGAGCGGACAGAACCTATATCGGAAAAATAGAAAGATGCCATGGCGGCACCCTGCTTTTGGATGAGATCGGCGAGATGCCCACGGCATTGCAGGCCAAGCTGTTGCGCATGCTGCAGGAAAACGAAATCGAGAGGCTGGGCTCCAGCCAAAGCATCAAAGTCGATGTCCGGATTCTTGCCGCTACCAATAAGGACCTTGAAAAGGCGGTTGAGGCCGGTACATTTAGAAAAGACCTGTACTGGCGTTTAAACGTCATATCACTTAATCTGCCGCCGCTCATGGACAGGAGTGAGGATATCCCGGAATTGGTGGATTATTTTCTAAAGCGGTTTGCCGCGGAATACGACCGGTCTGTTTGTTATATGGCCGAAGCGGCGATGAACAAGATACTCGCCTATTCATGGCCGGGAAATGTCCGCGAGCTTGAAAACTGTATCCGGCGCGCCGTTTTGCTAAGCAGCGGCGATGTGGTGGCCGAAGGCAATCTGATGATACCACAGGCGGCGCCCCCGTGCCCTGCCTCGGCGGAGCGGCATGAGCAGCTGATCAACGGGTTAAAAAGCAAGCTGGAAGAAATTATCCCGGAAATCCTTCGCCTTTCCGTACAGGACGCACATGCCAATATCATTGAAATGGTAGAAGACACGCTCATTACCAAGGCGCTTGAAGAATGTGACAATAACCAGGTTCAGGCCGCAAAAATGCTTGGAATCAGCCGCAATACCCTGCGGCATCGGTTAAAAAAACAATCGGATAAACAACCGCCGGAAGCCGAAGAGGAAACGAAAACGGATCCATCCATTGATTGATGGTATGGCTCTGATTAAATCTTATCATTGGTGTTCAAGTTTTGAACACCATCTTGGATTTCCTTTTGCCCCCTTAAACACGGCATGTCCCGTTCATTACATTTCTCCTGAGGGCTTTTTACTGGCTTAATTCCCACCATGAGCCCAGTCTCGGCAAGCCGCACAATTTCGCCGTAACAATAAAATTCCCTTTTTATCTTAATTGGTTATAAAAAAAGCGGGAATTTGATCCAGCATGGCACACTCCCTGCAGAATAAATAGACAAATAGATAGTGTCGTTCAGGCACTAGATACCGGCAAGCCGTTTCTTATGTTGCCGCAAAAAGAAGGCTATATTTTGATGGGCCTTTTAATTTATATTTAAAAACAGGAGGTTATTCCATGTTTATGGATCAAACAGGTGATATTTCCAGCTTTGCCGTTCGGGATCTTATGTTAAACGGGACTGACATGAGCGATGAGGGGTTTCAGATATGCGAAAGAATAAAAGAGATCATGATGATGTGTGACAGAGAGGATCCGGTTTACGAACAGATCAGCAGTTTCAGCATCGCCCTTTACACCCTTGGCTATTTTGATTGCCCGGATTTAATGTCTTTCCAGGATGTTGACGCGCAGGAGGCCGCCGCGATTCTAAAAGAACATTTTACACCGGTAAGTGTTGAAGAGGTGCCATGGGATTACCACATAACGCAGTCAGATGAAAAATATCTTCTGGTTATCGGAGACCCTTTATTTCCCCTTCATTTTGCGGTGCTTACCGATTTTCGCAATGAACGGCCCTATTTTTCCAAACTGCCGCTTTTTGGAAGCGGTTTTGACAGTCTGTCGGAGCTGATGGATGAATTCTCCGGATATGATGGAGTCAATCAATATGAGGTGCACTATTTTAGAGAAAATCAGGATAGGATGCAATCCTCATCCCACCGGAAAGGGCAGATTTACATTGTAAAAGATTAGGCCGTTTCCTCAATCCATCCTTGCCGCCAGGATTTCCCCGGCGATTTCTTAATTAGTAAGGTATTGTTGTATAGTATTGTTGTATACTTTATTCAGATAAACATTCAACGACTAAGGAGGCAAATGAATGTCCGTTATTGACGAGGTAATTGAGAAAGTTAAGCGCACTGATCCTGACCAGAATGAATTTCATCAAGCGGTTATCGAGGTGCTTGAAACCCTGGCGCCCACCGTTGAAAAACATCCTGAATTCGTTAACGCCGGCATTTACGAAAGAATCGTCGAACCCGAAAGGGCGGTTATTTTTCGGGTGCCATGGGTGGATGATAAGGGAGAAGTACAGGTCAACCGGGGATTTCGGGTACAATTCAACAATGCCATCGGGCCTTTTAAGGGCGGTATCCGGTTCCACCCATCCGTTAATTTAAGCATCATTAAATTCCTGGGATTTGAGCAGATATTTAAGAATTCCCTGACAACGCTGCCCATGGGCGGCGGTAAAGGGGGGTCTGATTTTGATCCCAAGGGCAAGTCTGACGGGGAAGTGATGCGATTCTGTCAGGCGTTCATGAGGGAGCTGTGCCGTCATATCGGAGCGGAAACGGATGTGCCGGCGGGTGATATAGGGGTTGGCGCACGCGAGATTGGCTATCTGTTCGGCTATTACAAAAAAATCAGAAATGAGCATACCGGTGTCCTGACCGGAAAAGGTCTGGACTATGGGGGAAGTCTTGTCAGGCCCGAGGCGACGGGATATGGAACCGTCTACTTCGCTGCTGAGATGCTTGCCACCCGGGGGCTGGATTTTAAGGATAAAACCGTGGCCGTCAGCGGTGCCGGCAATGTCGCCCAGTTTGCCATTGAAAAAGTCAACCAAATGGGCGGGCGGGTCATTTCCGCCTGCGACTCGACCGCCACGGTGATCGATGAACAGGGGATTGACGATGATAAGTGCTGTTACCTGATGGAACTGAAAAATATCCATCGCGGCAGAGTCAACGAATATGCTGATAAATACAAGACGGTTTGCTATGAAGATAAAAATGTATGGGATGTAATCCGGGAGCAGGGCATAAAAGTCGATATCGCATTGCCCTGTGCCACCCAAAATGAAATAGATGCCGAGAATGCGGAAGCGCTGGTTAAAAACGGCTGCATCTGCGTTGCCGAAGGCGCCAACATGCCGTCTTCACCGGCCGCTGTTAAAGTTTTTCAGGAGAATAACCTCCTTTATGGACCCGGCAAAGCGGTAAATGCCGGGGGTGTTGCCACATCCGGCCTGGAGATGAGCCAGAACAGCCAGAAGCTGTCCTGGACGCGGGAAGAAGTGGACAGCCGGCTCCTGCTGATCATGAAAAGCATTCATCAGTCCTGCCTGGATGCGGCCGAGGCCTATGGTAAGAAAGGCGACTATTTAATGGGCGCCAATATTGCTGGTTTTACCAAGGTAGCCAATGCCATGCTGGCGTATGGCGTTGTTTGATTGAAAAACGGTATAAGGTATAGGGTTTAGGGTTCAAGGTTTCAGTGTTCAGGTTTGTGCTTAAAAAAAAGCCTTGTGCTTGTAGGGCGGATAAGCAAAGCGAATCCGTCAACGCCTAACCGGTTTATCGAAATTTATACTATCAATGTAGCGGAAGGCTTCAGCCTTCCATTGGACGCGCTTTGTTGCGCCGGTCGCTTCTGCGAATGGCGGGCTAAAGCCCACCGCTACATCGTATTTACCATAGAAGTTACTTATAGACTCCGTCCCGGTAGCAAATCACCTGCTGGGCTGAGATATCCGAGGCCAGCGTGAAGCCATACTCTCCGGTATCAGCGATTTTGACAACGTGACGCAAGTGGCGGGCAGCGGGAATAACGCTTTCGAGGTCATTTGGAAGCGATTGGAGCCAATCCGTTTTAAACACCACTCCGGAGCCCTCCGGATAAACTGCCATATAGAATATACCGGTCTCGATAAGGTCATGGAAAAAATGGGTGCCGAACGATAAATCCGGGATCATGTTGCCCATCTGATGGCTGATTTCGGCAATCACCGCGATATTGTTGATCTCTGAAAATTTAACCGGAATCCCCATTTCCGGGCTTTGTGTCCCCCACCGGCCGGGGCCCATAAGTAGTGTGGGGTTTTGTTCTTTTGACTTTAAAGACCGGTTCAACTTTCCCACCAGCCGTGCCACAGCGAATTTCTCCGGCGGTGAAAGCTCGGCGTATGCCTGCGGGTCGATAAATATGATTTTTGAAATCGGCTGCACGAGATTGCCGCCCATAAAATTGCCTTCAATCCGGATAATCGTCTGCTCATCGCCGATCTTCTCGGGCATCGCCGTTTTGTCGAAATCCCCGATAGTTTGAAACGGCCGGCACTGGAGAAGATTGATGCGAAGTTCCCCGGCCTTGTTGAAGTTAACTGTGAATTCGATATCCACCGGATTTTGATACGCCGCTTCAAGCTTTTTGAGGATCTCTCCCATTAAGCGGCTGAAGGGAGTCTTTGTAAGAAACGGATCGAATGTCAATATCCAGTATTCTCCGGCAGGACGTCCCATCCGCCGCATCTGTTCAGCGGCTTCCGTATCCCGGATGCCCACCAGATCCATGTGGTCAATGAGCCTGTTTTCGATTAATTCTTTTAGGTTTAGGGTTTCAAACTGATTTTCCTCGAGGTTCAGCAAATCAACCAAGTGCTGGGAATATTTCCGGATATCCATGATGCCGGCCAGGGGTTTGACCAATGGATTGTCCATGGCAATGATTCGCGGATAATCATTTTCGACCCGGTTGACAGCCCGCGTCCCCATTCCCAATACAAGGCGGACCATCCCGGCCTTTGCGTCCATACCCTTCTGCCAGATAAACGGATTATGGGAAAGTCCTACGCCGGCAAGTTCAGGGAAAAAGTAGTGTTTGTGATAGGCGCCGGACACCCGCTGAACAAGAAGCGCCATTTGTTCATCGCTTTCCTCGAGGCCCCTTTGGCGTCTGTAGGCCAGGGCGTCCCTTCCCATGGTACTGGCGTAAACCTGTCGCACCGCAGTTATGAAATCTTCGTATCGTTTTTCCGGCGACCCCTGGTTGACGCAGAAAAAGCTGTCATACTTGCCGGCAAACGCATTGCCGTAGTCATCTTCCAGCAGACTGCTGGAGCGCACGATAATCGGCGATTGACCGAAATACTCAAGCATCAGCTGAAATTTTTCCGTTATTTCTTCGGCGAAAAGGCCGCCAAGCATTTTGTTTTTCAGCTCCGCTGCCTTTGCAAAATAGCCCTCGCTGGTCTTGTGCGCCATAAACAGTTTCCACCAGCCGTTTTGAACAATATAAGAATAAAAAACATCCGAGCCGATGTAGAACGAATCATGCGGCTCAAGCGCCTCCTGCCAATCAAAGGCGTCATCCTGAGCCAAAATTTTCCGGGAAAGCAGCATGCCGACGGATTTGCCGCCGATAAAACCCGTGCCGATGAGACGGTCCTTGATCCGGAGAAGATCTTCAAGCCGCATAAAACGCCTGATCAGAGAAAGAATCCGTTTATTGCGGGAGAGCATGAGGCGACTCAGCTGCTCGACCATATCCGCTTTTTCTTCAGGCCGCGCCCCGGATTCCAGCAGGTCCTTTGCCTCAATGAACAGGCGATCCCAATAATCCAAGTGCCGTTGGGCTGAAGCCTCCTCCTTTCTAGTAAGGTCCGAGAACATCCGGGTCGCATCCACGCTGTTGATGACCGGCACCAGATTTTTTTCCTCCATGATGTGGGGGAAAAACATGGTCGGAGAATAACGGTGCTTGACCTTAACGGGATGGACGCACATCTGCCCCTGATATTTATATACATCGATAAGCACCTGGGTAATTTCACGGATGCGGGCAATCGCCTTAAAGGAATGCCGGTGGCGGCGGATGGCAAAGTAGGCAATGGTATTTAGTTCAAAAAGATAGGGGCAGGTAATGAAAAAGAAATCGCCGATCATTAAATCCGTTGCCCATACATGCAACAGTTCGGACAAGGAATCAAACACATAACAGACATCCCGCCCCTCGCGGGTAATAATACTGTGGACTTCCGCGGAGAACGATTCAAATCCGTTTTCAAGCGGCAAATGGTAAACAGATACGTTTTTGCCTTTTTCAAGAAGCGGCGTGTGGCGGGCAAACCGCATATATACGACCCGATCGCCCCTCTCAAAAGCGCTTTTGACAAAAGGCGTGACCAGACGTTGATAGTCGTCTATCTCGTCAACCTGCCAAACAACGTTATCACCCCTCCGCAGATGGTCAATGATTGTGTCCAGGCTTCTCCAGCCCGTGCTGACATTAGAATGGTACGCCATTTGGATTGCTCTTTCGGAATTTTGTTTCAGAATGAAGAAGATACCTAGTCCGCTTTTTACTATCCCTATAAATCAAGTCAAATTTTTTGGTAATGTTCAAAAGTGTTGGCACGGACAAATTCCCACATGAGAAATTTCAATTGTGAAGTAACCTTCGATGCCCAGTTTTTGTTTCCAGTATTGCTCCCATTTTTCTTTGGAATATTTTTTCAGTACGATCATTTTTGAAAGCTTGGAGACAGTGGCATCAGACCACCCCCAGGCGATGCGTTTGATACGACGGCCGATTTCACGAAAAATGCGTTCCAACAGTGAAGTTGTCTTGGGCGCAATTACA
>JAGYOX010000083.1 GCA_018399235.1 Desulfobacterales bacterium
GCAGCGCAACACAGATATTGGACTTTTTACGAAGCCATCAGAAGTCATTTAAAAAAAAATAGATATCCAAATCTTATGCGGATATTTTCTTATTAGGGTGCCAGAGAATTATTGCTTATGCCTTACCCTCCATGGAAGTTATTAATCGAAAAGAATTTGCACCCCAGGAAAACCTTGGGGCAAAATTTTTTGATCGACCCATCCACAGCAGAAATGATTATCCGCAAAAGTGGTGTGGACAAGGAAGCCAAGGTAGTTGAAATCGGTGCCGGGCTCGGCGCTTTGACACTACCGCTTTCCAGTTCTGCAAAACTAGTATATGCAATAGAAAAAGACGAAGCGCTCGCAAATATCCTCAAAGATGAATTGAAAATCCAAAAGGTAAAGAATGTAGTGCTGATAAATCAGGATATTTTTGAAGTTGATCTGGGGGCAATTGCCGCCAGGGAAAGAAAAAAGCTCATGATTTTCGGCAATCTGCCGTATTACATTTCATCTCAGGTTCTCATCTACCTGATAGGCGCCCGCCAGGCGGTTCAGCAGGCAGACCTCATGTTTCAGAAGGAAGTCGCCCGGCGCCTGGTTTCCGGTTCGGGCACTAAATCCTACAGTCGGCTATCCGTGTTGCTCCAATACTATGCGGAAATCCGCCGAACAGCCACGGTCAGCGCCCATCTTTTCTGGCCGGTACCGAAGGTGGATTCGGAAGTTTTGCAGCTTAGATTTAAGACAGAGTTTAGCCCGGCCGTTCAGGATCATGAACTTTTTGCCGCGGTGCTGAAAGCCGCTTTCGGCAGGCGCAGAAAAACGCTAAGGAATGCGATGCTGTCCACTGAACTGAATATCGGGCGGGATGGGCTCATGGAAGTTTTCGAGGAAAGCGGGATTGAGCCCTGGAAGCGGGCGGAATCGCTGACAGTTGAGCAATTTGTTCGACTGACCAATGCAATTGATGGGTATATGAAAAGACTATAGAGTAAAAAAATGCTATTTTATTCTTTACAGGATTGGACAATTTAGATAATTTTATTAATTTTAATATATTGTGAAAAATTGTGGCATTGACAGGAGAAAACCCTTTAATATCAATGATGGAGTGAGTGGATTATGGTAAAGGAAATGAAAACAATTGATGGAAATACCGCAGCGGTTCACGTGGCATATGCTTTAAGTGACACGGCTGCCATATACCCTATTACCCCTTCATCTTCAATGGGGGAAGTGGCTGATGAATGGTCCGCGCAGGGGCGTAAGAATATTTTCGGCCAGACGTTGTATGTCAGGCAGCTTCAATCCGAGGGGGGGGCGGCGGGAGCCGTTCACGGGGCATTAGCCGGCGGGGCGCTGACTACTACATTTACCGCCTCGCAGGGCTTGCTGCTGATGATCCCCAATATGTATAAAATTTCCGGCGAGGTACTGCCGGCCGTATTTCATGTTTCCGCCCGGGCGCTGGCCGGGCACGCGCTTTCGATTTTCGGCGATCACAGCGATGTCATGGCGGTTCGTCAGACCGGGTTTGCCATGATTGCTTCCGGATCCGTCCAGGAAATTATGGATCTTGGCCTGGTTTCCCATCTTTCTGCAATCGACGGGAGCATTCCGTTCTTACATTTTTTTGACGGGTTCCGGACATCCAGCGAGATTCAGAAAATTGAACTGATCAGCTATGATGATATCGCAGATCTTGTCAACCATGATGCCATCGAGGATTTCCGCAGCCGGGCCATGAATCCCGAACATCCCCATATCAGGGGGACCGCCCAGAATCCGGATATATTCTTCCAGAATCGTGAGGCGGCCAACCCCTTTTATAACGACATTGTGCCCATAGTCGAAGAATATATGGATAAAGTTAGCAACCTGGTCGGCCGCCGTTACAATCTTTTTGATTATGTCGGCCATCCCGATGCGGAGCGCGTGATTGTCGCCATGGGCTCCGGAACCGAAACAATAGAAGAGGTGGTCAATTACTTAAACAATCGCGGTGAAAGGCTCGGGTTAGTCAAGGTTCGACTTTACCGCCCCTTTTCCATTGACCATTTTATGCGGGCCCTGCCGGCAAGTGTGGAACATATCACCGTTCTTGACCGGACCAAGGAGCCCGGTGCGATAGGGGATCCCTTGTATGTAGATGTCTGTACGGCTTTCAAGGAATACGGCGATATGCCGATAATCAGCGCCGGTCGCTACGGCCTTGGCTCTAAAGAGTTCACCCCGGCGATGGTCAAGGCGGTTTATGACAACATGGCCTCCCTTGGTCCCAAGAATCATTTTAATGTCGGCATTAAGGATGATGTGACCCATACCTCGCTTCCGGTTAAAGAGGACTTCGATCCTACGCCCGAAGGCACGGTTCAATGCATGTTCTGGGGCCTGGGCTCTGACGGGACGGTAGGCGCCAATAAGAGCGCCATCAAAATTATCGGGGATCATACGGATCAATACGCCCAGGGGTATTTCTCCTATGATGCTAAGAAATCCGGCGGGCTCACGGTTTCTCACCTGCGGTTCAGCAGTCATCCGATTCAGTCCACCTACCGGGTCAACACCGCCGATTACGTTGCCTGTCATAACTCGAGCTATGTTCAGCTCTATGATGTGCTGGAAGGGATTAAAGACGGCGGGACGTTTGTGCTAAACTCACCATGGACGGTCGAAGACATGGAAAAGACCCTGCCGGCATCCATGCGGCGGGCCATTGCCCGGAAAAAATTAAAGTTCTACAATGTAGATGCCATTAAAATTGCCGAATCCGTTGGACTTGGCGGCCGTATCAACATGATTATGCAGACGGCCTTTTTTAAACTGTCAAACGTGCTCCCCTTTGACGAGGCGATTAACTACCTCAAGTCCGACATTGAGAAAACCTACGGGAAAAAAGGTGAGAAGGTCGTCCAGATGAATATCGATGCGGTGGATCATAGCCTGGATAACCTGTTCGAAATCAACTACCCGGATTCATGGAAAGATGCAGTCGATGAGGTCAAGACGCCGCTTATGCACAAAGAGGAGCCGGAGTTCGTTAAAAATGTCATGCGGCCGATGATCGAACAAAAAGGAGATGATCTGCCGGTCAGCGCTTTTGAGCCCGACGGCGTATTCCCCCTTGGCACAACCCGGTATGAAAAACGCGGGGTCGCCATTAACGTGCCGGAATGGATTCCGGAGAACTGCATCCAATGCAATCAGTGTGCATTTGTCTGTCCGCATGCGGCCATCAGGCCGGTACTCGTAAACGACGAGGAGTTAAAAGATGCGCCGGAATCTTTCGAAACCAAGCCCGCGACCGGCAAGGAGCTCAAGGGATATAACTTCCGCATGCAGGTTCATCCTCTGGATTGCCAGGGGTGTGGCAATTGCGCGGATATCTGCCCGGCCAAGAAAAAGGCACTAGTCATGCGGCCGTTGAACACGCAGGCACCGACACAGATTCCCAACCATGAATTTGCCGAAAGCCTTCCTATACGGGATGATCTTGTAAAACGGGAGACGGTTAAAGGCAGCCAGTTCTGTCAGCCGCTGCTCGAGTACTCCGGGGCATGTGCCGGATGCGGGGAAACGCCTTATGTCAAGTTGCTGACCCAGCTTTTTGGCGAACGGATGATCATTTCCAATGCGACCGGCTGCAGTTCCATTTGGGGGGCGTCAGCACCATCGGTTCCGTATTGCACGAACGAGGACGGCCATGGGCCGGCTTGGGGCAACTCCTTATTTGAAGATGCCGCGGAGTTCGGATACGGCATCGGCATGGCCTACTATCAACGGCGGAATAAACTGGCAGATCTGATACGCGAGGCATTGGAAAAGGACCTGCCCAAGGACTTAGCAGATGCCATGTCCGGCTGGCTTGAAAATATGAACGATGCTGAAAAATCGGTTGCCTACGGCCGCGAAATCGAGCAGTTGATCGCGGGCATGGAGCCGGATTCCCTCTTGGATGCCATATATGACATGGGGGATTTGCTGGTGAAGAAGTCCGTCTGGGTCTTCGGTGGAGACGGCTGGGCATATGATATTGGATATGGCGGGGTTGACCATGTGTTGGCCTCGGGCGATGATATCAACCTTCTGGTTCTGGATACGGAAGTCTATTCCAATACCGGCGGACAGTCGTCAAAGGCCACCCCCACCGGCGCAGTGGCCAAATTCGCCGCCTCCGGTAAAAAGACGGGCAAAAAGGATATGGGAAGGATGGCCATGACTTACGGGTATGTCTATGTGGCTTCCATTGCCATGGGGGCCAGCAAACAGCAGACCCTTAAAGCTTTTGTGGAGGCGGACCGTTATCCCGGTCCGTCCTTAATTATTTGCTATGCGCCGTGCATCAACCAGGGGCTCAAGGCCGGTATGGGTAAAAGCCAGGCAGAAGAAAAGCGGGCGGTTGAAACCGGCTATTGGCCGCTATACCGATACAATCCGCTTCTTGAGAAAGAAGGAAAGAATCCGTTTATCCTTGAGTCCAAAGATCCGGACGGCTCGATTCAGGAATTTCTGGCCGGTGAAAACCGGTTCGCCTCCCTGGAAAAGACTTTTCCGGAGGAATCAAAGAAGCTTAGAAAGCAGATTGAGGAAGAAATCAACCAGCGGTACCTGAAGCTAAAACAAATGGCGGATCCCAAAGCTGTCTGTGAGGAAGGGGAAAAGGAAACGGATAAAAGCGATAGTTAGTGTGAAATCAATGCCAAACCAGACAACCTGCCAGCGGTGCGGTGAGTGCTGCATGCGGGGCGGGCCGGCCCTTCATGAGCCTGATTTGGAATTCATCAGGGGCGGGGCGATCCCGTTAAACTGCCTGTATACCATACGGCCGGGGGAGCGTGCCTATGACAATGTCAATGGCGGCCTCTTCCAGGTTACCAGTGATATCGTTAAAATCAAAAGTCGTGAGAATTCACCGGCATGCGTTTTTTATGACGACGCTGAAAAGGCCTGCCGGATTTATGCCGATCGACCGCTGGAGTGCCGGCTCCAGGCCTGCTGGGATAACTCCGCGCTTGAAGAGGCGTATACCGGCGAGCGGCTGTCAAGAAAGGTGATTCTAGAAAATTCGCAATGGCTCAGGGAGCTGATTGACGCCCATGAGGATCGATGCCATTTTGAATTCATCCATCACTATGTGGAAGGCCGCGAAGCCGGTGAACCGTCGGCCACCAGCGAATTGGTTAAGATTGTTAATTATGATGCCCATTTTCGGGATATAGCGGTCAATAAAGGACGGGTGCCGGCGGATATACTTGATTTTCTTCTGGGAAGACCCCTATCAGAAATCATCCACGATCAGTTTGGGGTCAAAATCACTCGCATTTGACGCCCAACATCCAATACCTCACCTTACACCTTACACCCTACACCCTACACCTTACACCCTACACCCTACACCCTACACCCTACACCCTACACCCTACACCCTATACCTTATACCTTATACCTTATACCCTATACCTTTTCCCTGTAATGCCTAAAAATTTTGTTTGGCCGGTCCAACTCGATCCCGGTAAACCGGATGGCTGCCGGGATGAGCAGAATGGAGCCAATGGTGGTGTTGATCATGGTAAGCGAGATCAAAAGGCTGAACAGGACGATCGGCAGGAAGTTGGAGGTTACCTGGGAGAAGAAACCGAATATCAGCGCCATTGAGGTGAACAAAATGGCTTTTCCGGAAACAAACATGGTTTTTTCAATAGTATCGGGAACGTTTATGAATTCGGGTTTGTAAACCCGGTATGTATTGAGGAAATGGATCGTATCGTCCACGCCGATTCCGATGGTGATTGTGGCTATAACCGAGGTGACCATATCCAGGTCTATCCCGAACCATCCCATGACGCCGAAATTGATAAGAATGGTGACCCCCATATCGATTAATGCCAGAGGGCCGGCGGTTAATTTGCGGAATAATACGATGATTACCCCCACGACGAATATCAGGGAAAGGGCAAGCCCGGTAAGCTGTCCCATGACCACATAATGGGCAAGCCGGACGTTAATTGCCGGGTAGCCGGTTACCGTAAACGTATAGGCCTCCGGCAGGGTTTCTTCCAGATGGGTTTCCACCCTGTCCATAATGCATTTTATTTCCGTGGTCCCCAGGCGCTCTGTTGCTTTCCGGGTCAAGCGGGCCAGTACATTGGTTTTTTGGTAAAAAATATCCACGAACGATTCGAAATCGTCATAGACACCGTCCGAATTCTCATCTTCGCCGGAATAGATTTCCAGATAATCAAGAATGGTCACCCGGTCGTCCGGAATTTTAAAATAATTTCGGTCTCCATTATTCATGGCCATGTGCATGCGTTTGATAAAATCGGTGAACGCGTCGGTGCGGCCGATGTTCAAATCGGCATTTTCCTCGGCGACCAGCCAGTTTCGAAGGCTCTCGATGCTTTTTAGAAACTGCGGGGTTTTGACCCCGTTGGTTTCTTTGGAATCGATAATTATATTAAACCCCCATCCGCCGCCGAACTTGTCCCCGATAGCCTCCGCACTCTGCCGGGTGGGATCGGTTTTTTTAAAATAATGGAGAAATTCCGTATTTACTCGAAGCTTTGTCATCCCGGCGATGGATACTAAAATGACAATGAATACGACCGCGTACACTTTCTTATAGTGCAGGAGCGCCCCTTTTGCCGTAGCCGCCAGAAGACGGTCAACCAGAGTTGCTTTTGGCGCCTGTTTTCTGCTGATAAGCCGCGACCGGTAGCGATGGGGCAGATACGCCAATGCCGAAGGAATCAACGTAATGGCGATAAAAACGGCAAACAGAATCCCCACCGCTGAAAACACGGCCCATTCCTGAATGGCGCTTACCTGGCTGGAGAGCAGGGTGAGAAACGCGGCGGCCGTAGTTAATCCGGCCAGTGCCACGGTTAAGGTGATATGCGACATGACGGTTTTCAGCCCCTGGCGTTTGGCCTGGGGGGAGATCAGGTTGAAATCCGCATAGTATTGATTGAGTACATGGATGGCGTAGGAACTGCCTACGGAGATCAACAGCGGCGGCAGGGTAATACCAATTGCAGTAATCGGGTAGCCGAGATGGCCCATCAGCCCCAATGTCCAGATTTCAGCCATCCCCAGGGTCGCCAGCGGCAGGATAACCCCCCGGATCGACTTGAAATTCAGAAAGAAAATCAGGGTCACCACCATCAGGACGATGGGTATCGTGCGGTACAAGTCGTTTTCCATGTAGGTGTTGAACTGGCGGCTGATATAGGGGACCCCGGACATAATAATCTTTAAATGTTCTTGCTGATTGTGAAATTTGGCGATTCTGACGATTTCGCCCACCAGTTCAGGCCGTCCTTCGGATTTGGCGAATTTAACAATAACGGCAAAATCTGTAATCTCGCCGGTCTTAGGGTCAACGGCATAGATGCCTTGTTTAAAAGCGGGATTCCGTGTAAGGCGGTTTTTAAACTCGGCAACGCCCTGTCGGGTCCTTGGAATGATTCGTTCGCCCTGATCATTTTCCCCGAGAAGGTGATAGGTCTCCAGGACATCGTTTTTCCCCGTAATATCATTGCTGGTAAAGGGCGACAGGATAGAGTCGATCATTTCTTTCTGCCTTAACTCAAAATTCTGCCTGACGGCATTTTTAAGCCGGTTGACGTCTCTTGGGGCAAGGGTTGGTTTTTGTTTTACATGGGCGGAAGCTTTTCGTTTGAGCAGGCGCACAAACGCCGGGTTGTTCTCAAATGCGGCGGTAAGATCGCTGAAACGGATATTCGGTTTCTCAAGCAGCGTATTAAACCGTTCAAGCTGTTTTACTGCTTTTGTTTTGTTAACATCCTTGTATGCCTCAATATCGACCAAAAACCGGTTGAAGGCTTCAAACGCTGGGACCGACCATAGGTTGTCGTGTGAGACCGCCATGATAAGAAACCGGCTGTTATCGCCGAATATTTTTTTTGAGTCTTCGTATTCAATGTACTTGGGGTCATCCTTGGGCATAAAGGCTTCAATGGAATGATCGAACCGGACATTTCTGATTCCCAAGCAAAGGCCGATTGAAATCAGTAAAAGGATGATGAGGAAAACGGCCGGGGCTTTGAGTACCAGCTTTAAATAGGCGTTTATCATGGAAGGATTCAGCCTTTCTACTAAAAGTCGATTTTTTTCGGACAATTGTAAATAGTTATATATATCAGAGAATATAGCTCCAAGTCTAATTGAAACAATTATCTATCGTTAATAATTTTTAGGTTATTTTTAAAAAAGTATTGACTGACGCATCAGTCAATACTATAAAAAAATTAATGGCTTTAGTGGTAAAGACGCTAAACCTATCCTTAAACCTTAAACCTTAAACCTTAAACCGTGAACCGTGAATATGCAATTTTTTTTGCTCAGAACAATGACTGACGTATCAGTCATTAACAACAGGAGCCCACAATGAACCGATATATTCGATTTGTCCTGAACCATCCCATTGCAATGCTGGTCGGTTGTTTAATTATCACGGTCATACTTTCGGCAGGCATCACGAAACTGCGCTTTGATACGTCGATTGCGACGTTTTTGCCCAAATCCGATGCCTCGTACAAATATTATGACCGGGTAAAAAAGGTATATGGCGATGTTGATACGTTTGTCATTCTTTCGGTGTCGCATGCACATTTGTGGCGGCATGATACATTTAAAAAAATAGACCAGCTGTTGGTTGATCTTGAGGCTTACCAGGATTTCGACAATAAACTGGAGTCCCGGCGAATGGAGCGGTTAAGCGCTGTACTGGCCAAAGGCCGGATCAGCGGGGAGGCGCTTTTTGCCGAGTTTGAGAATGACCCGTCTTTCCAGCGGCTGTTGAGACGGAAGCTTTCCCTGCTGGGTTGGCATAATGGGGTGATAGGTTCCCGGACAGCCGGCAATTTAAAAGAGAAAGTTGCCGCGGCCGCAGAGCTAAAATCGAGTGAGATGATTGATGATATTATTTCCCCGTTTACCATTCGCGATATCTCCGGCGAAAACGACATGCTGCAAGAGGTCAGGCTGATTGAAACCGATGATGCAGGCAGCCGGATATTGCCGGAAGGCCGGGCGGCTTTCGATAATTTTATCTCCCGGTTGAAGCGGAATCCGGTATTTGAAAAGGGTATTTATGCAACCGACGGGCAGGGCAATATCACGGATTTCGGATTTATTATCCGGTTTCAGGATATTTCAGACTCGGACCCGATTGCCAGAGAGATTTTAGAAATCGTGGAAAGCCATGACGAACTCGATATTATTGTTCAGGGCGAGCCGATTGTCTACATCTGGATGAACAACTATATGCAGCGGGATCTTTCCCGGCTGGTGCCGCTGGTCATGCTGGTGGCTGTCATCATTTTCTTTATTAACTTCAGATCATTACGGGGGGTTGTGCTTCCGTTTTTGACCCTTGGCATGTCGACCATCTGGATTCTCGGCCTGATGGGATACCTCGGGGTGAACATAACGACAGTGGGGGTGTCAATTCCGGTTTTAATGATTGCCGTTGGCAGCTCCTATGGGATTCATATATTGAACCAGTATTATGCGGATTTTGATCTGATTTCCAGGGAAGGGAAAAGAACCGGCCTGCATCATTCCATGAGCCATATTGCAGTTACTGTTCTGCTCACCGGCTTGACGACTTTTGTTGCATTTATGACGCTTGCCACGCATCAGCTGGCGGCTATCCGTGACTGGGGTATTTTTTGCGCTTTAGGTATTATTTTTGCCGTGATTATTTCAGCGACCATTATCCCGGCCGGTCTGGAGTTGATGCCGCACCGTTTGCTAGGGAGAAATAAAAAACGCGAAAAAGAAAAGCGATTCGGTTTCATCGAAAGCGCCATCGGGCTGATGGCAAAGGTCTCGATCACCCACTACGGCAAAGTGCTGGCCGTTGTCTTCCTGTTGATTATCGCTTCGGTTTTCGGTCTGTTCCGGCTTAACGTGGAAACCGAACTTCTCCAATATTTCAAGAAAAACGACCAGATCCGTACCACGGCCAGTACCATCGGGGATAAATTCGGTGGCCGTTGGGGATTTATGATTCTCATCGACTCGGGCGAGGCGGACGGCGTTAAATCTCCGGAGTTTTTAAAAACTATTGAAGATTTTCGCGTTTGGCTGGAGGCGGAGGCCAATTCAGACTTATGTATCGGCCGGACGGATGCGTTCTCAGATTTTATAAAGACCATGCACATGGCCATGCACAATGATGATCCCGCCTATTTTAAGGTGCCGGCAAGTAAATGGGATATTATGGATTATCTGGAGATTTTTTCCGGGACGGATGCCAATTCAGACGGCCGGGTGGATCGTTTTGAAGCCTATGTCGACCCATTTTTTCAGACCTGCAACGTGATTGCCCGCTTGAATCAGAAAAATGGGAAGCTGATCGGCTCGGCGGGATTGAAACATATTTTCAACCGGGTATCGATCCATCTGGACGATACGCTTCCGGAAAAATATTCATACCGGATTACCGGGCATCCCAAGATGCTCATTAAAAGCGTCGACTATATTGTCGGCGGGCAGCTTCAGAGCCTGTTTCTGACTTTCGGGGTAATTGCCGTGGTGGTGCTCCTGCTGCTCAGAAATTTCAGAGCCGCTTTGCTTTCCTTGATTCCAATGAGTGTTGCTGTTATTATCAATTTCGGCATTATGGGGTGGTCCGGGATTCGGCTTGATATCGCCACTTCGATAATAGCGGCCATAACCATCGGCATCGGCGTGGATGATACGATACATTTCCTGAATACATTCCGCTGCTATCGGAAATGGGGGGAGGATGTGGATACGGCCATTCAAAAGACACTACAGGTGGCCGGCAAGGCGATTATATTTACATCCATGGCGCTTATATGCGGATTTTCTGTTCTGGTGCTATCCCCGTTCAAGCCGCTGGTCCTCTTCGGCCTGCTTATGGCCGTTACCATGGTCGCCACGACGCTGGGCGCCTTGGTCGTGCTGCCCGCCGCCATTAAGCTGACGCGCGTCAAGCTTATCGGCCAAACATGTCCTCAGGCGGCATCCAGCCGGCCCCTGGTTATAAAAGAAACCCAACCGGCCACGCGGTTTGCCGGCATATGGGTTAGTTTGATTTCATTAATTCGTCAACAGATCAAGGAGGGTATCAATGAGAAATAAATTTTTTCTGGTCTTCGTCCTGATTTTTTTCCTGGCACAGTCGGCCTTTGCGATGACCGGCCGGGAAATTATGGAGAAAAGCGACGATCTGCCCGAGGCGGATACCGCTGCAAGCAAAGTATTGATGTTGATCCACAAGGGGGGCCGGGTACTTGAAAAAGAATTCATCATGCAGATGAAGCAGTTTGAAAATGATGAAGACAAGGCTTTGATTGCGTTTATCCGGCCGACGCAGATTAAGCTGCTGACCCATTCGCACAAAGGCCGGGACGATGATCAATGGCTTCGGCTGTCATCCGGACGGGTAAAACGGATCGCTTCGTCGAGCAAGGACAAACCCTTTGTCAATTCCCATTTTTATTATGAAGACCTGACCTCGGTGGATATCGATGACTACGAATATAAGCTGATCGGCGAGGAAGAGGCGGTTGGCGAACCCTGTTATAAAGTTGAAGGGGTAAAAGTCGTCGGTGAAAAGGTTTATGACAAGGTGATTTTTTATCCCCGGAAATCCGATTATTTTGTCAATCGCGTCGATTTTTACAAGGATGGAGAATTCCACAAGTTTCTGGAAAACTACCATGTTAAGAAGATTGACGGGATCCTGACCCCGCACAAGGCGGTTATGGAACTTGCCGATGGCAACGGAAAGACGGAATTGATTTTAAAAGGAATAAAGTATAATATCGACATCGACAGTGTAAAATTTAAGAAAGAGGCGTTGCGATAATCGACAATTTCCGAGGGGCATTTGGGCATTCATACGGTTCGGGATAGATCAACGTTCGGACGAGGCGGGAGGGGTATTGAAGGCAGATGCTGTTTGCCTGTTTTGGCTTTTCTGTTGATTTTTGGGGTAATGATTCATCCGAGGGTGTTGGCCGATGTTTTTGCATCTGATGCACCTGGTAACCCGAACAATTCCCGTCTGTATGCACAGGACGCGAGTGGCTCGGAAGCGTCTTCCGAAGCGTCATCCGATGAATCATGGGAATACGATGAGGACTGGGATCTTGAATCCGATTTCGCCATTGCCGATGATGAACCGGATTGGACCTGGCGGATTGACGTCGCGTTTGAGAATTTTATCAAGACCGATCGTGATCTGCATTTTGAGGATGCCTATAAAAAGCAGGAAATCAGCACCCGGCTGGATGTCAAATACGGAACCAGCGACCGATACTTCAAGTCTATAACGGATGTTTATTTTTTCCCCACCTTCTTGAATGAGGATGTCGGCGATGATTACGAATATTCCCGGGAAAGCCGGTGGCATCGGAATCTGAGGATTTCCAGCCAATCCAGTGAAATCATATTCCGGGAGTTCTATTACAACTGGCAGTTTGACAACTATCGGATACGAATCGGAAACCAGGTATACCCCTGGGGCACCGCCGATTTTTTAAACTCAACCTCCTATTTGAACCCGAACGACCTGCGGGAACTGATCTTAAAAGATGATGAGGAACGCCGGCTCGGCGTTCCATCGGTTTCAGCCATGATGTTTTTTTCCGATTTTACGGTGGAGATGGTTTTTGTTCCGTTTCATACGGCTGTCGCGCTGCCGTCAACCGATCCATCAACCGATCATTTTTGGGCGGTGGACAAGGTTGAGGACCAGTACCCGATATTTTTTGACGAATCCGACCCGATGGATGCAGACAGCGAAAATTTCGGTTATGGTGCCAGGATAAGTAAAACCTATCGGGGTATGGATTTTTCCATAAGCGGCTATCACGGGCCGGATAATAATCAACTGCTGGTGCCGGTAGAAACGGTGTTGGAACCCAATCAAAGCGTGGGCATAAAGGTTGAACCCCAGTATTTTGTTGTTGACTATGTGGGTGCGGATTTTTCCATGACCTACGAAGATTTTGCTTTTAATATAGAGGCCGCCTATTCTCCGAATAAACGGGCGATCATCGATCAGGATACGGATCATCCCCAGGACCTGGAGTTTCCCTATGATGAGGAGAGAACCGATTATCTTTCGTATTCTATTGGGTTCAACTATTTCATACCCATGCATAAGCTCCTTTCCGGCCATGCTGGGGAATCGCTGTTTACAATGGAATGGTATGAAGCAACATATTTTAACGATAAATTCGAGGACCCCCAAATAACTGATTTATTAAGCTTACAGTTTCAGGACAGCTACTTTGACAATCGGGTTAAGGTCTGGCTGGCCACTGTATTTGAAACCCGCGAGGGGGGGATGATTTTCTGGCCCAAGTTGGGCTATGATTTTAAAAACGGCTTTGAAGTTGAAATCGGCTATGTGGCCATAAACGGGCAGGGGGAGGGGGACTATGACGAGGACTCCTTATTATATTATTACCGGGACAATGATCTGGTTATGGTAAATTTCACCTATGCATTTCCTTAAATTCCATATCGTAGCTGTTTGCTGCACTTTTTTGATTCTGTTCGGATGCGGAGATGGCTCCCATCATCACCACCATGACGTCGTCCTTTCCGGGACGTTAGGACCAGCCGATGCCATGGAAACCGATGCCCCGGTTATGGTGGCTGTCACCAATACGGTGGATGCTGAGATCCTGGAAAATCAGTCCAAAGATGCAGTGATCGATTATGTTACAGCCGATAAAGCAAGGGCTGAATTCAGGATTGATTTAACGGACAAGGGGGTTCACCCTGGGGACGAGATTTTCCTGGTGGCTTTTATTGATAATAACTATACAGGGGGTGTGCCGTTTCCGGACGCAGGCGATATGATCGGCGTCTATGCCGAGCAAGGCAGGATTACACCGGCCTATGTGGTTCAGGCCGATGAAAACAGCGGGATTCATATCGACATTACACGAAAGGTCTACGACTTTGATGCCTCGGTCACGGGCGAGATTCTTGGGGACGAGACGGGTCCGGTGACGCTGGTGGCCTATGCGGGCGAGATCGCCTCATCTGACTTTACGGCGCTTGATTTTGACGAGGTGGTCGGGTTTACCACGGTGGAAAAGGAAGCGGCCGGGCCTTTTGCCTACACTTTGAATATCCTGCCCTACGGCAAGGAT
>JAGYOX010000084.1 GCA_018399235.1 Desulfobacterales bacterium
TAAAAGGGTCCGGTCACCTCTGGCACAAAGCATGCAATTTTATATACGACGCTCAAAAAATAAAATTTTACCATTAAAAGCCAATACTCAAAAGGAGGACAGCAAGAATGAATGCAAGAAACATACTCATAAATAAGATGAAATGGATGGCTATTTCATTAATTTTTGCAGTTTGTTTGCTGTTCTGCGCCCTTTTCCTGCATGCCCAGGATGTTTATCAGCACCCGGAGACGGCTCAGCAGCAGAATGCGGATTTTAGCGATAAAGAGCTTAAAAAATTCTCCCTTATTAAAAATGAAGTCGACGAGATCAGGAAAAAATATTCCCAATCATTGGGTATGGTGGACAATCCGGACAAGGCCCGAAGCCTTCAGGATAAATACATTAAGCAGGTGCTTGAAACCATAAGAGAAAAAGGAATGAGTGTCGAGAGATACACTGAGATCAGCAGAGCTTTGCAGAGAGATCCCGAGCTTCGGGAAAAAATTGAGAAAATGACTGAACAACAATTTAAATAAATAGTTTTTAAGGAGAGTCGAAAATGGCAGATAATTTCAGGATTACCAGCCGCAAGAAAGGGAATAGCCTATATATTAAGCTATGGGGGGATTTTGATGAAATTTCGGCAACGGAGCTTATTTACACATTAAGGGACAAAGTCAACACTGCAGAGAAAATTTATGTTGAGACCGATTATATGAATAATCTTTATTCTCTTGGGCGAAAAGCCTTTAAGGGCAACTTTGACCTTTCCCCCGAGTTATATGACAAAATAATTTTTGTCGGAAATAATGCCCGGCAGATAAGTCCTCGTTAGCGGCGAGGTTCAAATATTTTGCCAAGAAGACACATGTGACATTTTGATACACAGGCTCGCTTGTTTGTATACGCCCGTTTAAATAGTTAAATTATATAAATACAGTAAGTTATATTCAATCATGCTTTTTCAGTCTTATCTGGCATATCGCATGCAATATATAGCCGTAAAGTCGATGACGGCTTTTTTCATTTAAATTAAACATTCAAAAGGAGGACATTAAAAATGAAGGCAAAAACTTTACAGCGAAAAACGGTAGGCAGAAAAGGATGTTTTCTGGCATTAATTATTGCAGCCTGCCTTCTAATCGCAGCTCCGCCATTGGCTGCGCAGCAGGGTTATGGCGGCCAGCAGGGGCAGCAGGGGCAGCAGGGGCAGCAGGGTTATGGCGGTGAACAGCAGCAACAGCAATATCAGCAGCGGGAGTATCAGGACCCGGCGCAACAGCAGCAACCTGCCGATTTCAGAGAGAAAAACCTTCAGAAGTTTGCTGAGGCAAATACGGCCGTTGATGAAATCAGGGAGGAGTACTCCAATGCTCTAAGCGATATCGATGATACCGAAAAAGCCCGGGAGCTTCAGGACAAGTACACTCAGAAAATGATTGACGCCATAGAAGATGAGGGCTTGAGCGTGGAGAAATATAATGAAATCAGCCGAGCCATGCAGAACAACCCCGAGCTCCAGAGGAAGGTGGAAAACTTGAACAACTGATGCATGGAGGGCGTTTTTAAATAAGAATTCGCTAATCAGGCTGATTTTAACGAAAAATATTTAAACTAAATATCATGTAAAATGAGAGCGGGCCTGGCAAAAATCCAGCAGGTCCGCTCTGTTTTTAGCCTGCTCCCTTCGGGTGGACAAGGTGATGGCGGCAACGAGCATTTAATCCGCTCAACAAACTCAAAACAGAAAAAACAGTAATCCGGGCCTCCGGCCTGCTTGAAAGCCACCACCAGATGTTGTGCTTTCCCCTTTAACCGGATAGCTGCAAGGACCTTTTTAATATCTTCATTGCCTGCTTGAAATAATAGGAAAAGGAATGTGGCAAGAAGTACTCAGATGTTGGCAGCATATGGTAACAATGAATTATAGGACAGTTCTGCTGCCTAGTTCAAGGGTTTATTAAACATCCTTGTCTGTAAATCTAAGGTGGGCAAGGCTTTAATTACAGTCTTCGACACCAAGTTCCCCGGAACGACTCAGAGCCAGTTTGGCCATCACCGGTCCGATCAGCTCATGGAGCACCGTGGCACCGATAACAATTCCGATAAAGGTATCTGCTACGGGGGCAAATTCGGGTTTGCCCCGGATCATCAGAGCCAGGCCTATGACTATGCCCCCTTGGGGAAGCAGGCCAAAGGCCGTGTAACGCCGGACTTTTTGAGACGCACCGGAAAGGGTTGCCCCCACAAATGTACCGGCAAACTTCCCGGCTGCCCTGAAAATTACAAATAAAACTACAAGGCTGACAACTCCCGCTGAAAGGGCGGCAAAATTTAGATGCATGGCACTGATAGTAAAAAACAGCACAAAAATCAGTTCCTCGGTGTAGCGTTTGAGCATTTGGAAAATCCGTTCCTGATATTTACAAAAATTTGCCACCACCACACCCATGGCCATTGTGGCAAGCAGCTCGTCCAAACCCAGCATGCCTGTCACACCAAAGCATATTGCCAGCATGCCGAAAACCAGCACGATCATTGCGCTTTCGGTTTCACGCTGAAACAGGACAACACAGCTTTTTAATAGCCAGCCAAAAATTGCCCCGAGGATGACTCCGCCTGCCACAGATAGGAAAGGCTCGATCACGGCGGATTTTACAGAGAGGGTATCTCCCATGAAAATACCTGCCACCGCGATGGCAATGCTGTAGTTGATAATACCAAGGGCGTCATCAATTGCGGCAATCCCCATAATGCTTGTGCTCACATCACCTTTGGCCTTGTATTCATGAGCTACGGCCAAAGTAGCGGTGGGGTCAGTTGGCGAGGCCGTGGCTCCCAAAAGTATGCATAACGGCAGCAGCATGGCGTATTCATGTCCGGTAAAGCTAAATCCCAGCAAATAGGTAGCTGCAAAAACCCCGAATATCACAACAAAAAATGCCAACTCCGCTTCGAGCAGGGCAATGGAAATGATTCCCTTTCCCAGCCGCTTTAACCTGGAGATCAATAGGGTGCCGCCCACGGAAAAGGTTATAAAAGCAAGAGCTATATCCGTGATACCGCCGGTATGATGCACAAAATCCACTGAAATCCACCCGGTCAGCCGAGGATTTAACACAATGCCGGCTAAAATATACCCCGTAATCTTCGGAAGTCTTATTATCCGCGCAGTCTCGCCCATCGCCAAACCGACCATGATGATCAAGCCCACGACCAGTGCACTCTCCATTGATTTCCTCCGGCTGAAAATGCTTTAGAAATTTAAAATAATTATAATTTATTAAAATGGTTGAATAAAACAATAAATCATTTTCATTCGCTGCTGCTTTGATGAATCGGTTGAAAGTAAAATTCGACCAGTAATACCCGTATAATGCAGGCAGCCGGCACTGCAGCGATCATTCCGGTGATACCTAAAGGCGAACCCAATATCAGGGCCAACATAATAGCAATAGGATGGAGCAGCCCCCTTTCCCAGTATTTTTGGCTGTAATACCATCCCCTCGATAGCCTGGATAACAATAAAAATGCCGGCCACGAGCAGAAACCCGATAATTTTGGTTTCCCAGGCTGTGGCACTGAAAAGAACAATGACAAGTGCCGGCGTCACACCCATTATCGACCCAAAATATGGGATAATTCCGCAGATTCCGGCTGCCGTCCCGATTAGCAGAGAGAATTTGGTAAGTGTTGCAAAGCCCAAAACTCCAATTAAAAACAAGCCTAAGGCAAACATCAGGCCCACCATGAGGGCTACTATAAGCTGGCCTCGTAAAAAGTCCCCCAGTGCTGTATCCATTTTTTTTAAAATATCCACTGCCTGCTTCCTGTATTTGGGCGGGATAGAGTTAATAACAAACGGTTCAACCCGGTCTTTGTCCAGAAGCAGATAAAAATTGAAGATGGCCACAAAAGCCAGAAATGCGCCGAACCCGATTACTTCACGAACGGCCTGAAAAAGGCCCATGGAAATTTGTCCCACCGCAGACAGCTCCTCGCTGGTTGCTTTTTTAAGGACAGGAAGACTCCCGACAATTTGTTCGTAGTCAATATGGATATTCCTGAGTTTGGTTTTAATTGTTCTGACCAGGTTGGGAAGAGTTATTCGTTAGCCCTTGATATCAGCTTTTTCAGCTTAAATCCAGTAGTTGAAAAGATTGTAAAAAGACCTGCCCATATCGTTATATCAACAACATAAACCCACATTGGGATATACTTAATATGTATAAAACCGAAATCATAATAGAAAATTTGTTTATATGAATAGAAAAAAATAGCTGAAATAAATGCGAGCATACCATAAACCTTTGGGTTTTTTGTCACTATTATACCAAGCATGATCCCGAGAATTCCAATCACAGGTAGTGCTGAACTCAACTGCATAATAATTTTAGAAAGAATAAGACCAAAAACCCTGCAATCCGGCGGGAAAACTCCTCCCAATTTGATTGCTGCCGAATTAAGGCCGGCATATGCTAAGAGACCATAAAGGGAGAAAAAGGCATAATATGAAAAAACACCAATCACTATGGCAAAAATTATTTCGAATATTCGTCCTTTCAAGTCAATTTGCATCTTCAGCGATGGAAACTAGTAGCAGGAAGGGTTTACCATATACCTAATAAAAAAAACGATGATTGTGCAATTCCCTCCGGCTTTTTAAAAGGCCACAAGCTCTGGCTGTTGTCTGGGCTGACTGGTTCGGCTTATTCCCCATTTTGATTTAAGTGTTTAAGTATTTTTTTTACCCTCTCGACTTTAGATTCAATATTTTCAACGTCCCACATTAAGTATGTAATCTCAATGTGATTATAATCTTTAATACAATCTTCTTTGATAGACATCGTTATGGTAAAAGATTTTTTTTCTACTCGCCATGCCCAAAAATTTTCTCCAGCTATATATTCAGTATCGGGATACCTTGTATTTATAATTTTTCTCATTTCATCTGGTTTGATTATATTCTCTGGGAAGAACAGTGCTACTGCTGTGCATATATTGTCCTTAATGTCTATCTTTATGTTGGTTGGATAAAGAAGATTAGATTTTTGATTTTTTTTAACTTGGAATAATTCAAATGATGAATTTACATTTTTCCCAAGGATACTTGAATTAAAATATGCGACTTCAACCGCATATGCATTATTAAAAACCAAGATTGTAAAGACTGAAAATAATAATTTTTTCATTTTAGCTCTACCATTCAACAGTCGCCTTCTTTTTGTCCAGAAATCGAAATTTTGAACAAACTTATCAAAAATGAACAAAATAATCAAAAACTCAGAATATGGGGGCGAGCATCTATATGTTGTATATCCAAATTTACTTTGACAAAAATCTCAATAAATGCAATTTTATAAATAAAATTAAGGGATTTTTCTAATGCCAAATACTATTGAAATAACACGCCTCTCCAAGGAAGAGAAGCTGAGATTGATGGAGGCCATTTGGGAAGAGTTGACAAAAGAAGTTGACTCCATAGAATCTCCTGACTGGCATCGACAAAAACTTGAGGAAACAAGCCGTCGTTTAGAGGAGGGGCAGGAGCCAATCAAGGATTGGCAAGAAGCTAAGGCTGACCTTCGGAAACGGTTCGAATGAAAATAAAACTTCTCTCATCAGCCATTGAGGACTTGTATGAGGGACGGTTATTTTACGAAAATCAAAGAGAGGGGCTCGGAGAGTATTTCTTTGATTCGCTATTCTCAGACATTGATTCCCTTACGCTTTATGGTGGAATTCATGCAAGGGTTTTTGGTTACCATCGCATGCTGTCCAAAAGATTCCCCTATGCCATATATTACAGAATGGAAAACGAATCCGTCATTATAATTTACCGGATTTTAGATATGCGCCGTAATCCCTTAAAAATCAAAAATTCCCTTGAATCCTAAAAAAAATTCATCACGCCCGTGTTAGATTCCAAAACTTCTTTATGCAAGTAATTGCAACGCTCAGTACTCAAACAGAAAAGACAGTAATCCAGGACTTTGGCGTTTCTGAAGCCACCCCCTTATCTTGTGCTTCTCATTATAACCGGATAGCTGCCTCTTTCTTTTTACTGTCCCCAGTCAGTCCCCTAATTTTCAGATCAGGAAAGTTATCTATAGTGCTCAACCCTGAGGCCTTATGTAATATTGCCGAAAAACGCTGTATAATCTTTTCCGTGCTGAATACCCCAAAAAGATCTGTCTCAATAATATACCTTTCTTGGGCGTTGTAATTTCCGTACTCTGTTTTTAATAATGTACACTTTAGAGCTGTGACTGCCCAACGAGTATAAGTTTTTTAAAAATACCGCCCGCCGCTGTCCGACACTGACATTAGGGCCCTTGAAATGTGGATTCACGCCGGCGCACCGAAGTAATTACACCCTTGTGGCATCATCATCCAATGCTCTCATGCTCAGTCGGATTTTACCGCGAGAGTCAATGTCAAGCACCTTTACCGTGACGGTTTCGTTTTCCCGAAGCACGTCGGTAACCTTGTTCACCCGGTGGTTGGCAATCTCTGAAATGTGGACCAAGCCATCGGTCCCAGGAAAAATTTCGACAAAAGCACCGAAGTCCATAATTTTTTTGATAGTACCCTGGTAAACCTTGCCGACCTCTGCCACCTCGGTGATGGCTTTGATTTGTTCAGCTGCCTCCCCGCCAATTTTGCCGTCTGACGCAAAGATGCTCACCTTTCCGGAGTCCTCGACATCGATTTTCACACCATATTTGGCGCTCAATTCCCGAATCATTTTGCCGCCAGGGCCGATCAAATCGCGAATTTTATCCGGATTTATATGCAGCACAATTATTTTCGGCGCATGCTCAGGCAGCTCCGGCCGTGGGATTGCAATACTCTCCCGCATCTTCTCAAGGATGTGCAAGCGACCGGCTTTGGCCTGCTGCAGTGCTTTGCCCATCACTTCTTTTGAAACACCTGCAATTTTGATATCCATCTGCAGTGCGGTAACTCCATCCTCGGTACCGCAGACTTTGAAGTCCATATCACCCAAGTGGTCCTCGTCACCAAGAATATCAGAAAGGATAGCTACCCTGTCCCCTTCCTTGATTAATCCCATGGCCACCCCCGCAACCGGCTTTCGGATCGGCACGCCAGCATCCATTAGCGCCATCGTGCCGCCGCATACCGTAGCCATGGACGAAGATCCATTGGATTCGGTGACCTCCGAAACAATCCGCAGGGTATAGGGGAATGCCTCTCGATCCGGCAGTATGGCCTGGATCGCTCTGGCCGCCAAAGCGCCATGCCCGATATCCCTTCGGCTGGGACCCCGCAGAAACCGTACTTCACCGACGCAATACGGCGGAAAATTGTAATGCAGCATAAACGGATTAAACGCCATTCCCTCCAGCGATTCAACACGCTGTTCGTCTTCGCCGCTGCCCAGCGTCGCTGTAGCGATCACCTGGGTTTCACCGCGAGTAAACAGCGCCGACCCATGGGCATGAGGCAATATCGCCACTTCGCAGTCAATCGGCCGGATCTGGTCCATTTTTCTGCTGTCGATCCGGCACCCTTCATTAATGATCCGGCCGCGCATGAAGCGCTTATTGAGTTCCTTGAGGGATGATTGGACGTCGACGGCAGAACATTCCGGAAATTCGGTTCCCAAGGCGTCGGTAACCGTTTTTTGCAGCTCCCGATAGCCGCTTTCACGCTCCTTCTTATCGGCTGTAGTTGCCAACCGGGTTATGTCGTCAAGTGCCAGATCCTCAAGCCGTTTGGCAAGGGATTCATTTATGGACCGGGTGTCGACATTTTTTTTGGGCTTCCCGGCAGCGTCCCGCAGTTGTTCCTGGAGATCCAACAGCGGCTGCAATGCCTCTTGCCCAAAAAATATACCGGAGAGCACTTCCGCCTCAGGCAGGCAGTCAGCCCCGCCCTCCACCATGATTACCGCGTTTCGGGAGCCGGCCACGATCAGGTTTAGGCGGGAGGTTTCCATCTCTGCCGGCGCGGGGTTCAGGACGTATTGCCCGTCGATGTAGCCGACGCGGACCCCGGCAATTGGTCCGGAAAACGGGATGTCGGAAACCATCAGGGCGCAGGAAGCGCCCAGCATGGCGGGCAGGTCGGGATCGTTGTCCCGGTCCGCCGACAGCACGGTGGCGATGATCTGGGTTTCATTGTTATATCCGGCGGCAAAAAGCGGCCGAATCGGCCGGTCGATAAACCGGCAGGTGAGGATCTCTTTTTCGCTCGGCCGTCCGATCTCGCGCCGAAAATAGCTGCCCGGGATCTTGCCCACCGCGTAAAAGCGTTCCTGGTACTCTACAGTCAGGGGCAGAAAGTCGATATCGGCCCGGGCATCCGGGGCGGCGGTGGCGGTCACCAGGACCACTGTTCCGCCGTAGGTGACCAGGGCCGCGCCATTGGCCTGCTTGGCCAGGCGGCCGGTTTCCACGGTCAGCGGTCTGCCGCCCAGTTCGGTTGTTATTTTTTTATACATTTTTTCTCCTTTGAATTTGTTTGAATCGTTTTATGCGCCTGCGGTAAAGAATCGCACTGCAAGGGATATTCACCGTCAACGACAGGCTTTCTTGTGCATAATTTTGGTGTCATATGGCTTCTGGCTTCTGCATCAATGCAACGTCTTTAACAGGGATTTCACAACGCCACCTGAACCGGGACGCGATGTAGCGCAATGTCGCCTCACGAAAAAATACCACATGGGTTGGATCGCGACGATAATGCCAGGCCGCAAAACGGTTGTCGTCCGTTTGAAAACAGGTCATAAGCGCCAGCCATCCCCCGGGGCGCAACATTCGGTTCAGTCGGGCGAACTCCGTAGCCGGCCAATGAAAGTGTTCGATGACCTCTGCGCAGACGATAAAATCGTAGCAGTCTTCCAGCGGCTCTGGATCAGGGTAAAAAAGCGGGTCAAATAATCGCACATGGTGTCCCGCCTCGCGCAACATACCGGCAAGCGCCGGCCCTTGACCGCATCCATAGTCTAGCCCTTTCGCCCGAAGCGGCAACCGTTGCAGCAACGGGCCTGCGAGCTTTGACAAGAATCGGCGGTAATCCTTATCGCCCGGGTCATTTCGGTGCAGGCGATACCGGGCGTGCTCATCGTCGATCGACAACCTTTGTTCCGGATTTAGAAACGTTGCTTGGCAAGCGCCGCAGCGTTCGTATCGATCACCGCCTACACTGGCAAAAAAACCGGCCGAGAACGAGCCGCAAACAATGCATTGCCGTGCATCATGGGCGTTATCGCAGCAGTAGCATGTAACGTCTTTTTTAATTTCCTTTACTGTCATTTAATCATCTTTCCTTGTCTTTTCAAGACATTGTCCGGAAGGATATTCCCCGCTACCAGTTGAATTATCCATACCATACAGGGCGAGACCAAAGCTTCGCCCTTTTTGGCAAAAAAATTCGTCGGTAAATCTGTAATTATATCAGCGGCGCGAGGATCTAGACAGGGGATGAGCCGAGACCATCGAGCAAGCCTTTGCTGGCACTCGCATCAATGGCGCGAGGGTCTGGACGTATTTGTATAATTACGTCTGTCAGATTTTTACTGGCACTCTATTGAAGTAAATCCAGAATTTATATATCTAACTCACAATCGAATGAATGTCAAACTTCAAGTGAACGATTTTCAGCAATGCTGCTTGACCACTGTTGTATCAATTAATATTTTTGTAAATAGATGAAACCATCCTGCCATTGGATGGTAATTTTCAAAGGAGGCATTTCTATGAAAAAAGAGATCAATGGCATTGAAATTGAAATTGTAACAGAGGATATCGTCCGGCAGCATAACATGGCGGCTGTCGTTAATGCGGCCAATGCACAGCTAATGATGGGGGGCGGGGTTGCCGGAGCGCTTCACATGGCAGCCGGCCCAGGGCTTGAAGAAGAGTGCCGGCCGTTGGCACCCATCCAACCAGGGGAAGCCGTCATAACCGGCGGGCACAATCTGCCCAATGAATACGTGATTCACTGTCTTGGGCCGGTATATGGCCGGGATGAACCGGCGGACCAGCTGCTGGCCGATTGTTATCGAAACGCCCTGAATCTGGCGGAAAAATATAAAATCCCGTCAATTGCATTTCCGGCGATTTCAACGGGTGCATTTGGATATCCGGCAGAAGAAGCTGCCCGAATAGCCCTGGAGACTATACGGGAGCAGACGCCCAAGCTTGAATATATTGAAAAAGTTCGGATGGTACTCTATAGTAAGTCGGATTACGAGATCTACGAACGAACATTAAGCGAATAATACGCTTCGGATTTTAATAAAGCCCTCTTTTCCGGGGAACCTTTCTATGCGTGAAGATATTGACTTGCAGCATTACAAAAACCGCCTCGAAGATCGCCTGGCTGACATAAAGAAACAGCAGGATTCCCGAAAACCCCACTCGGGTCCGGTTGAGCTGGACCAGGGGCGAGTGGGACGACTTTCCCGGATGGATGCCATGCAGCAGCAGGCCATGGCCCAGGCCGCCGGCCGCCTCATGGAATCGGAGCGTACACGCATTCTCACCGCCCTTGATCGCATTCGCTCAGGCGATTACGGCTATTGCATCATCTGCGACGAGGAAATTGCAGTGGGGCGACTGCGTTCCGATCCCAGCGTGTTGAGTTGTATTTCATGCGCCCAGAAATCAGAGGTAAAATAAACCTGCACCACCTACTGGCATTCCCGGGTTTGATTGAACTTTATGCCTGGCCAGTCCTCGGCCATGAGCTTCAGCTGCCAGGGGCTGGAAGCCAGATAGGTTAAATGGCCCTCAGAATCTTTTGCCAGCACTTTCTTATTGGCTTTTTCAAATTCTGCCAGGTTTTTTTTATCATCGGAACTCAGCCATCTGGCAGTAAAGTAATCCACCGGTTCATATTCTGCATCAACACCGTACTCGGCTTTAAGGCGGGCTTTGGTCACCTCGAACTGCAATTCACCCACCGCCCCGAGGATCAACTGGTTTCCGATTATCGGCCGGAACAACTGCACCGCCCCTTCCTCGACAAGCTGATGCAGGCCTTTTTGAAGCTGCTTGGCTTTTAAGGGAGATTTCAGATGCACCCGGCGGAAACATTCAGGGGCAAAATTGGGAATGCCGGTGAAGGTAAGCGGCTCCTTTTCCGAAAAGGTGTCCCCGATTCGTATCGTGCCATGATTGTGAATGCCGATTATGTCCCCGGGCCAAGCCTCCTCCACAAATGATCGGTCACGGGCCATAAAAATAATCGGATTGGCAATCGTGACATCCTTGCCGATACGGTGGTGGCGCACCCGCATTCCCCTTTTGAAGCAACCTGAGCAAACTCGCAGGAAGGCGATTCGATCACGGTGTAAAGCGTCCATATTTGCCTGGATCTTAAAAACAAATCCGGAAAAGGCATCCTCCTCAGGGTAAACCGTGCGGCTTGCCGTTGGCCTTGGCAATGGGGGCGGCGCAACTTCCACAAATGTATCAAGCAGTTCCCTTACACCGAAATTGTTGATTGCACTACCGAAAAAAACCGGCGTCTGGCTTCCCTTAAGAAAATCATTCAAGTCGAAAGGATTGGCTGCCCCTTCCAGTAATGCCACATCTTCCCGAAGATCATCGGCTTGGCTGCCCAAGAGATCGTCGAGCCTGGAATCTGACAGGTTGTCGATGGTAATTCCGTCATTTGTTACCCGATCGTGTCCGGCCTCAAACAGTGTCAATTTCTTGTGATAGAGATTATAAGTGCCTTTGAAACTTTTTCCCATTCCGATGGGCCAGGAAAGCGGGGCGCATTCAATCTGCAGGGTTTCTTCGATATCAGACAGAATATCGAGCGGAGGCATACCTTCCCGGTCAAGCTTGTTAATAAAAGTTATAATGGGAGTGTTTCGCATTCTGCACACCTCCATCAACTTGCGGGTCTGGGATTCAACTCCCTTTACGCTGTCGAGCACCATAATTGCGCTGTCCACGGCGGTCAGCACCCGGTAGGTGTCTTCGGAAAAATCCTGATGGCCGGGCGTGTCCAGCAAATTTATCTCGCAGTCCCGATAATTGAATTTCATTACCGAGCTGGTCACCGAGATGCCGCGCTCCTGCTCAACAGCCATCCAGTCACTGGCGGCATGCCGATTGGCCTTGCGGGCTTTCACGGAGCCCGCAAGCTTGATGGCGCCGCCAAAAAGCAATAGTTTTTCGGAAAGTGTCGTCTTGCCCGCATCCGGATGGCTGATGATGCCAAAAGTCCTTCGCCTGTCTATTTGCGGGTTGTCGGATTGATAATTGGGATTTTTCATATTCATCACTTTTCTGTGGTACAACTTATATTAAAGGCATCTTGGAGCCATCAATACAGGCTTTGCAAAAAGATGCACTGCCTTGACCTGCCGCTGCGAGCAACCCGCCCGTGCTTAGGCAATACAGTGTGTCCGCACCAATGGAATTTTGAACCTGCTCAATCAATTTATTGTGGGGTAATTTTTCTCCCCCAATCTGGAAATGTATTCCATAGTCACATTGATATCTGATTGGCGGACAACCCACCAGCAAATGCACCTCCTTTGCGCCCGCTTTTCGCAGCGAGAAAATCATGTCTGAAAAGTCGGTGCCGCCGATAACAGAATCGTCAATGACAATGACTCGTTTGCCGTTTATAAGCGAACGAACGGGATTGAATTTTGGTTTTTTTTCAGATCGCTCCGAAAAAGAGTCTCTTAGGCCATTGGTGTAATAGTCCCTGACAAACCCCATCTCGAAAGGGATGCCGGATGCCTGGGAGTAGCCGAGCGCAGCGCATGTATCCGAATTGGGTGTGGATATGACGAAATCCGCATCCGGTTGACATTCATGGAACAGCTCGGTCCCCATAAGCTTTCGGCTTTCATAGACGCTAAAGCCAAATCCGTTGCTGTCAGCTCTGACGAAAGCAACCTGTTCAAGAAGGCAGAATTGTTTGTGCGGATTTAAATCTAATCTGGTTGAATTTAGGCCCTGTTGATTAATTATGACAACTTCGCCTGGTTCTATGTCCCGCAAATTTTCCGCCGCCATTGCGTCAAGAGCGCAGGTTTCCGAGGCGACGGCATAGCCGCCGCTGGGCAGACGCCCGAGGCTGAGAGGACGAAATCCATGGGCATCCCGGACAGCCACCAACGTGTCATTAACCATCATGATCAGGGAAAAAGCGCCTCGGATTTTTTTAAAAGCATATTTTAATGCTGCATCCAAATCCGAAATACCGCAGGTTGCAACAAAGTGTGAAATTATTTCGCTGTCCATTGAAGATAGGAATATGGCCCCTTTAGCTTCAAGCTCGCTTTTCAATTGTTTGGTGTTATTGAAGTTTCCGCTATGGGCAATTGAGATGACATTGCCCTTATGGCTTGCAGTAAATGGCTGGATATCGCCCATGGGCACCCTGTTATCGGCTGAATCCTGAATATACCCCAGCGCCGTTTGTCCTTTCAGGCGGTCAAGGTGTTTTTCAGTAAAGACTTCATGGACCAGCCCTTCTCCTGCATGCTGCCAGGTTCGGCTTCCATTAGAGCTGACCATGCCTGCGCCTGTCTGGCCTCTGTGTTGGAGAGCATAAAGACCGAGCAACGTTCGTTGAGCTGCGTCAGGATGTCCGACAATACCGCAGAGACCGGATTTTTCAACGCCTGCGGCAGGAATAATTTATTTGGCATGTTTCCTCCTTTTTTGTGGCAAAAAGGGGGTATGCCATGAGATGGTATGGCATGACCCTTAAGCGATCCCATATCGGAAAGGCTTTTGCTGAAAAAATTATTGTAAATTTAGAGAATTGCTAAAATCGGTTTTCAGGATGAGAGTAAACGATATCAGGGTGGCGTGGGGGCAGAGAAATAGAAGTGGCATGTCAACAAGGAGACCTTAACTGCAAGCCTTGATAAAAACATGGTATTAGAAGAATTAATTTTCATTTCGTCCAAATATATTATTTGCGCTCGGTTTGTCAATTATAAATTTTCTAATATCTTAATAATATTATCTTAAAGCCCCAACGATGATTCAGGCTTTTTTATGGGTAGTGGTCAGTGAATACAGCTATGCTTTAAGGCGGACCGCTACGTATATTTAAACAGAAAAGTCAGTAATCCGGGCCGCCGGCCATACTCTGGCCAACTCCACATGTTGTGCTTTCCCTCATAACCGCATAGCTGCAAGGA
>JAGYOX010000085.1 GCA_018399235.1 Desulfobacterales bacterium
CTTCTCATGGTTTGCCGGTTAAACTAAAAACCGGCTGGAACACCAATTTTCTTGACTTGGAGACAGGAGCGATCCTTTATGGAGATGATCACCCCCACATCGGACTGGAAGGCAAATTCAACAATATCTCCTGGGAGGCGATGGCCCTTTTTGTTTTTGATGACGCAGGCACTACAGGAATTAACAATGCAGACGATCTGGATTGGAATGTCTACACATTAAAAGCCGTTTTCCCCCTTGAAAATGGACTGAACATTTCTCCTTTTTTTGCCTACAGTGACAATCATGCCTGTGCAAAAAACCCAATGATCGCTAATAGTATAATAGGGTATGATCGTGAGGGGAATCCTGTTTACGAAGTTGCCCCCAAATACCATGATACACATGGCGACGGGGATGCCGAAGTATTCTATACGGGTATCCAAATTTTTGGCAAACTTGGTATTTTTGTCCCCCGGGCAGAATTCGTTTATGCATATGGGGAAAAAGAGGACCTTTTCGAGGATAATGGAGATTTAGATGACGGTGATATTAGCGCTTACGCCGCATACGCCTCCTTGGAAGCAAACCTCTCTTCCTTTTTCAACCCCTATATTGGCGGCTTTTTGCTATCAGGTGATGGTGACGCCGACGACGATGATATCGGGGCGTATAACCCGATTACCAATAGTTCTAGATATACCGCCACCTTTGGCATGGAAAACGCCCTTATTTATAGAGGGGTCCCGGCATTGGGGACCAACCTCTACAGCAATGATCCGACCCAGCTGGGCGCGACAATCGGCTATGGTGGTGTCAGCAATAAAGCAAAAGCGGAAAGTCCTGGAATGTATACCTTTGGCATAGGATGTAAAGGCAATTACAAAAAATTCAGCTACAAGACCCAGTACCAGCACTTTTTTCTGGAAAACGAAGGGGCCTTGGAAGATCTCAAAGGGCACGGCATAGACGGGGAGCTGGGCTGTGAGTTTGATCTGCAGCTGACCTACCATTTCAACGAACATTTCTCGCTTGGCAACTTTGTTTCTATCTTTGTTCCGGGCGATGCCGTTGAAGACTACTGGGGGGAAAGCTTCAATGACGTGGCCTTTGTAGATACCATTGAAATGGTATGGACATTCTGATAATACAATTCGTAAAAATTGACATAGTATTTGGAGTGTTGCTGAGCTGATGGTTTTTCATCCATACCTGACTGATAACGAGCGGCCATCCAGAAATTAGATAATTTCTGGATGGCCATTAAAAAAAATCGAACGGAACAAGAATGATGACTGTCCCGCAATATAACCGGAATATCAAAACTATCCCAAGCTCTCTTATAAAATATCTTGTCTACTGTATTTTATCCGTATTTATGCTTACCGCCCCATCCATCGGCGCGGCTTTGGATTATACAGGGATGCTCGATTACATAAAAACCCATTATCCACCGGACAAGAAAATTATTTCTAGCGTCGAGGACGTTTACCAGGAAAAACTGGTATTTGAAAAACCGAAAAAAAACCTGCGCCAAAAGCAGGAGTTGCTGGTTTTAAAAAAACTTAACGGCCAATCCAGATTTGTCTTTCCTGTTAAAGCGTTGATTGAGATAAGGTCCATTACCAACGATAAGATAGCCGCCCGCGTGATTAAAGAGTTTGCCGGCCCCATAAAACGAGGTGACCCAATAACATTTCCGGCGGCACCGAAGATTTTTTTAAGCAGCAATATAGAATATAAGAACGACTCTTCCGCCTATAACAGCCTGGTGCAAGCCCTTCTTTCTGAAAACCTGGATGTAGTAGAACTTGCCGCGGGCTCAAGCATCCCGGACTCGGATGATTATGCCCTGCACCTCAGCCTCAATATGTCCAAGCAACAGCTCACGGCAAAAATCAGATCTGCGTACACCCGGTCAACCTTATACACCAAAAGCTATTCCCTGTCCGAACAAATCCAGGTTCCACCGGCGCCAGTGCCTTCCAACGCCGGCCTTAAATCGCCCGAACCTGAAATTAAAGATAAAAGCCGGCAGACATTTAAACTGGAAAACCAAACAGCGCCTTCCACCATTGAAGCCCACCAAAACGAACAGCAGGATTTCACCAAGGCCGCTGCCCCCGAATACCATGAAAAAATTCGCCTCACCCGGGAATTTCAAAGAATGGTCGCCGCCGAATTGGACGGGACACCGCCAAAGGAACTGGTACTTCTCAACCAAGAGGGGGTAACCGCCTTTGCCTGGCATAACCATGATTTGCTTCACTTGGACTCATACCGCTTCCAGGGCCAGGACCCGCTTGGGCTGCACCTGCATGCCTTGGACATAGACCATGATGGGACGGATGAAATTCTTGCCACATGCGGTCATAAAATTACATATATGGAGGTCACTGACACGGATATCAACTCCATTGCCCTGGACTGGCAGACGGATCATTTCATATCCCTGTGCGAAGAAATACCCTTCTATCTAAGGGTAGTCAATCAGCCTGAAGGGGAAAAAATTCTTTTGGGCCAACAAAAAAATGGGGCGGAACAATACGCCGGTTCCATATTTAAAGTCAACTGGAACCAGCAAACCAAGACCCTGACAAAAGGTCCGGCTTACCAGCCTGCATCCGAGATTCACTCCCTGTATCAGTTTAATTTTGCCTACAACTCAAAAAACCGGGTTTTGATACTGGAACCGGATAACTTCGTCACTCTTTACCGGCTACCGGAGGAAACCCTAATGGATGCAACCGATGAAAATTTTGGTCCATACCATGAGATACCCTACCCTGTCAGGCTGGAGAAAAAAAAGTACCTGGGCGAATTTAAAGGCATCAGCAGCAAGAACGAATTTGCCCCCAGACGGTTTCTGCTAAAAAAAGAGTTCCAGAATCAATGTTTTCTAATCCAAAAAGGCCGGGCAACCCAAGGGGTTAAAAATAAAATTTTTAATTTTATAAGCCCAAACAAAGGCACAGATCGCATTGTCGGCCTGAAATACCGATCAGGTCAAATATACCAAACCTGGGAATCCAAGCCAGTTCCAAGGGATTTGATTGACTTTGCCTTTTTCGAGCAAAAAAACCGCATCAACCTGCTGGCCCTTGTCAGAGACAGCCAGGGATATGCCCTGGAAGTTTTAGCCGAGAAAAAAATTAAATAGGTATACAAAGGCCGGTCTCTGTCAGGTTTAGCTGTTTTTGCCGGCAGGCAACGCCTCCAACAGCCTCTTGTGGATATTGTCAAACCCGCCGTTCGACATGATCAGCACGACATCGCCGGGTTGGACCGTTCTTATCAGGAATTCTATAATCCTGCCCGTGTCTTCGAAATAATGGGCATCCCTGCCGCGAGTTTTCAAGTCATCAACTAGCTGTGAAGAGGAGAACTGTTCGCCGACAGGTATTTTTGAAAGCAAAGGGGGCTTTCGGATACAAATGATGTCCGCCCCATCAAAGGCAGCCGGATAGATGTTCTGAAAAATATTTCTCATGCTTGTATTGGTTCTCGGCTCAAAAACGGCGATCAGCCGCCCCCCCGGGTAAAAGGGCTTCACCGCGCGTACGGTTTCACGAACGGCTGTCGGGTGATGGGCAAAATCATCAATGACCGTAATCCCATTTTTGATCCCCCGGACCTCCTGCCGGCGCTTGACGCCTTTAAACTGCTCCAATCCTTCGGCCATGGCGTCGCGGTCGATACCCAGCCGGCAGGCGACCGCGATTGCGGAAAGCGCATTGTGGAGGTTGTGCACGCCTCCAAAAGGCGCTTTAAACCGGCTGAAAAAGCGATCCGCACACATCACGTCAAAATACGTCCAGGGAGGATTCACTGAAAAATCCGCAAGCCGCCAGTCAGAACCGTTTCTGCTGCCGTAGCGCGCCACCTGCATGGTTTTTCCGGCCAACAGCTGATCGATATTTGCATCCGCATCATAGGCCATTAAGCCGCAGTCGGGCGACATCCCGGCTAAAAACTTGTCAAACGCCGATTTAACATGGGAAATGTCCTTATAGATATCCGCATGATCGAATTCCACGCTGGTCAAAACGGCTATATGCGGATTATAATGGATGAACTTGGGCCGCTTATCGAAAAACGCCGTATCATATTCATCCGCCTCAAGAACCACGTATTGGCCGCCATCCATATGGAAATTGCCGGAAAAATTATTAACAAACCCGCCGATCATAAAAGACGGGGAAAGCCCGGCATAATGCAGAATCCAGGCGAGCATAGCCGCCGTCGTGGTTTTGCCATGCGTACCGGCCACCAGGATGGCGCGCCGGTCGCCCACTAAAAAGTGATTAACCGCCTGGGGCATGGAACAGTAATCAAGGCCCGATCTAAAAGTTTTCAGTGCCTCTGGATTATCCTTTTTAACCGCGTTGCCGATAATCACCAGGTCCGGCATATAGGCGAGATTGGCCGCATCAAATCCTTCGGATACAGCCACCCCCTTGTTTTCCAGATAGGTGCTCATGGGCGGATATACGTTTTGATCCGATCCGGTCACCGATAATCCGAGGTCTTTTAAAAGGCAGGCAAGCGCCCCCATGCCCGTCCCGCATGCGGCGATCAGATGGACAGAGCGAATATCCGCGGGTATTTGATTCGCCACTAGTGATCCCTTTCACATGAGTGGATACCGGAAATCGTCCCAAGACTTGCCAGCATCGTCAGGACTGACCCAACCCGCGAAGGACGGTTTCCGCAGCCGCGATGGTTTTATCAATATCCGCATCCACGTGGGCGCCGGAAACAAAAATAACTTCAAACTGGGAGGGAGGCAGGTATATACCGTTTGCAAACATCTGCCGGTAAAATTCTGAAAACATATCCAGGTCCGATGTTTTGGCATCGTCGAAATTTCGAACCGGGGTTTCGGTGAAAAATAGGCCCAGCATGGACCCGACCCGGTTTAAAACCGCTTTGACCCCAGCCTGACGGGCGGCGTTTAACAGTCCGTCGCCCAGCCGTGCCGCAGTTTCCTCAAGCCTTTCATAAAATCCGGGCCTGCGGATCTCCGTCAATGAAGCGATGCCGGCGGCCATGGCAAGGGGGTTGCCGGCCAGCGTGCCGGCTTGGTATACAGGCCCTTCCGGGGCCGTCTGGACCATGATATCCTTTTTCCCGCCGTATACCCCCACCGGGAGTCCGCCTCCGACAATCTTGCCGAATGTGGACATATCCGGCTCAACGCCATATAAAGACTGGGCGCCGCCATAGGCCACTCGGAAGCCGGACATCACTTCATCAAAAATAAGAACACTGCCTGTCTTCTCGGTCTGCTTCCGCAGCTCTTCCAGAAAACCGGGGACCGGCGGTACCAAACCCATATTGCCCGCCACCGGCTCAACAATAACGGCCGCCACCTCATCCCCTTGCTTTTCCATTACCGAAGCAAACGTTTCAGTATCATTGTATGGCAGTGAAAGCGTATGCTTAATGACATCCTTCGGAACCCCCGGGCTGCCGGGGATACCCAATGTAGCCACGCCGGATCCGGCGGCCACCAGCAGGGTGTCGGCATGACCGTGATAGCAGCCATCAAACTTGATTATCTTGTTTCGCCCGGTATACCCCCTGGCCACCCTTACGGCGCTCATGGTCGCCTCAGTGCCGGAATTAACCATACGCACCATTTCAATGCTTGGCACGGCCTCAATAACCATCTCAGCCAGTCTGACTTCAAGATCAACCGGCGCCCCGAAACTGGTGCCCCGGTGAAGAACCGCTTGAATGGCCTCAATGACCGCGGGATGGGCATGTCCTAAAATCATCGGGCCCCATGAGCCCACGTAATCGATATATTGATTGCCATCGGCATCAATCAGCGTTGCACCCTTGGCCTGCTCAATAAAAACCGGCTCAGTGCCCACTGACCGGCAAGCCCTGACCGGGCTGTTGACGCCGCCAGGAATTATTTTTACCGCCTGGTTGAACAAATCCCGGGATTTAATATTTTTATCCATATTTGTGGGTTTCCTTTCATTGATAAAACCGTTGACAGATTTCCAAGCAAAGCGTTAGACACGTTAACAAAGAGAAATATTTTGGTCAACAAGCAAGGGGTTACCCCTTTTCAAGAGAAACCGATTTATGGGAAAACAAAGCCCGGCGGAACAATTTGCCAAACTATGTGAATACATACTCGGCCGCCGGCCGGATGAATTCGGATTAGTTTTGGATGAAGACGGCTTCGTTAAAGTAAAGGAGTTCCTGAAGGCCGTCTGTGAAAGCGACGGCTGGGGGCATATAAAGCAGAGCCATATTAATGAAATGATGCTGGTGTGTCAAAACCCGCCGGTTGAAATTACAGACAACCTAATCCGCGCCAAAAACCGCATCCACATGCCCCCCCGCGAATACTGTCCGGAACCGCCTAAGTTGCTTTACATCTGCATAAAGAAGAAGTCCTATCCGGCCGTCCTCGAAAAGGGGATTCAGCCCACCTACCAGGCAGAAGTGGTTTGTGCCGAGTCCATTGAAATGGCCGAGCGAATTGGCAAACGCCGGGACAACCATCCGGTCCGGTTAACCATCCATGCGGGCAAAGCCGCTGACAGCGGTGTTCGCTTTTTTCAAGCCGGAGAAGGCTTGTACACAACCGACTATATTCCGCCGGAGCACTTTACCGGCCCGCCCCTGCCTAAGGAACCGGAAAAACCCGCCAAACCCGAACAACCCCAAACACCGCCCCGCCCCGGCTCTTTTATGCTGGAACCGGAAAAGCCCAAAGCCAAACCGAAAAAAAGCAAGCCGAAATGGAAAAAGGATAAAAAACGCGCTAGAAGGGATAGGAAACAGGTATGGCCGGATGAATATTGATGGCTTCGTAAAAAGTCCAATATCTGTGTTGCGCTGCATCCCTCGGAATTTCACGTACTCCTATGTACGCTGCATTCCTCGGGATTTGCGACGCCTTGATCTTGAACTTTTTTCTTTGCCATCCCAAAATCGACTTTTTACACGTTTGTCAAAATTAAATTCCTTAAAAATCGTTGACAAACCACTCGGCATTCGATAGAAAAAATGATTTATTTATAGGGCCGTTAGCTCAACTAGGCAGAGCAACTGACTCTTAATCAGTAGGTTGAAGGTTCGATTCCTTCACGGCCCACCATAATTTTCGGGGATTTTACCTTAGCAATGGTCAAAATCCCTTTTTTGGCAGTTATGATTTTAACTTGACAAATTCATCTGCTAAAGTTAAAAAATACTGTTTTTTAACAAAATCCAATCCTTGCTCCGGCCAAAAAACATTGGGGCTGGGGCTGCTAAACCGTAAGGAGGATGCATGAACAGGTATGAAACCGTTTTTATCATTGATCCGGATGTAATCGAATCGGATCAGGAAGCCATTGTTGATAGGATCCGCTCATTGATCAACCAGCACAATGGCAGGCTGCTGGTCTTTGATGACTGGGGCGTTCGCAAATTCGCCTACGAAATCCAGAAAAAAAAGCAGGGGCACTATATCCGCATCGAATATGCGGGTGACGGTGATCTGGTTTATTCAATTGAACGATTTTTCAGGATTGACTTCCGGCTTCTCAAATTTATGACGATTGTTCTGAACAAAAATGTCGATCCGGATTCCCTGCCCACTGAAGAACCCCAAACATCTTTTATATCCGCCGTCACAGCAGAAGAACCTTCTGCCGGCCCTGAAACCGAACCGCCGGAAGCAAACTTAGCGCCGGAAGAAGAATCCGCAGAGGTTGAGGAAACTCCGGTGGAAGATGAAACTCCGGTTGAAGATGAAGCTCCGGAGGTTGATGAAGTCCCGGAGGCGAAAGAGAGCGAGGAAGACAAAACCAGGCCAGCCGAAGACGAAACAAAGGAATCATAAAATGGCTTTTAATCATAAGAAAAAATATTATCCAAGGAGAAAAGTCTGCCGGTTTTGCGCGGACAGCACCCTGAAAATCGATTATAAGGACCCAAATACGCTCAGATATTTTATCACCGAGCGTGGAAAAATCATTCCGAGACGAATCTCCGGGACATGCGCCAGACATCAGCGCCAATTGGCAAGGGAGATCAAGCGGGCGAGAACGATTGCGCTGTTGCCATTTGTCGGTTCCCTTGATCACTGATCCGCCCTGCCGGTAAACCGCATAGCGCATTCCCGAGGATTGATGGGAGCTTGGTAATTCCCTATCACGACACTGTGTTAAAAGATACAATCAGCGGTATTGCCCTCACAGCCCTGATCAGCTCGATAGCCATTTCAGTTCCGATTATCGGCTTTTTTTGTCTGTTGATATTGCCGCAGCCGGTGATATTTTACCGGCTCAAACTCGGGCGTAAGCCCGGATTGGCGATTATCGGGGCACCGATTCTGTTTATATCGCTGGTTTTTGGAGAGCTTTTTGCGGATACCGCTTTTCTGCTCGGAATGATGGGTCTCGGATTTTTCATGGGAGAATTTCTCGAGCGCCGTTTGACAGTGGAAAAAACCATCGGGTACGCCTGCGGTGCGGTAATGATTACAGGCTTTTTTGGCTTGCTTGTTTATACCAATTTGATTGATGTCGGCATAACGGGCTGGATATCCGACTATATTTCAAAAAACCTTCGGATGACGGTTTCGTTATATAAAGAAATGGGGATGCCGGAAGAATCCATCCGGCTGCTGGAAACCTCGATAACACATATTACCTATGTGCTGGTGCGGATACTCCCGTCACTGATAGCTGCAGGCCTGCTTTTTGCCGGCTGGATCAATCTTTTGGCGGCAAGGGGGCTTTTTCACCGATGGCGGATGGCATATGCGGATTTTGGCGCCCTAAACCAATGGCAATCCCCGGAAATACTGGTTTGGGGGGTTATTGCCAGCATTGTCATGCTTTTGGTACCGAATACCGGCATTAAAGTCATCGGTGTAAACGGCCTGGTGGTGTTGATGGTGATATATTTTTTTCAGGGCATTGCGGTGATGTCCTATTATTTTGAAAAAAAAAGCATCCCGTTGGTACTGCGATGGCTGATATATGCGTTTATTGCCATTCAGCAGTTTCTTTTGCTGATTGTTATCGGACTCGGATTTTTTGATGTGTGGGCGAATTTCAGGAAACTGGATGAAATGCCGCCTGATGATTCGGGCCCCGGCTTAGAAGATTAGAATAGACAAAATTATTGATGTTAAAAAAGACAATCTGATAAAAAGTCGATTTACTGATTTACCCATCCATTACTGCAGTGGAGGAAATATTATGAAAGTCATACTTCGAGAAACCATAGAACCTTTAGGCATTGCCGGATCTGAAGTCGATGTTAAAAAAGGATATGCCCGCAATTATTTGGTTCCCCAGGGAAAAGCGGTTTATGCCACAACGCAGAACCGAAAACTGATGGAACAGCAAAAAGCCAAAATTGACCTTCAGATCGCCAAAGAACGGAAGCTGGCTGAAGAAATGGCGGAAAAACTGGCTGGCGTCGAGTGTCGGATTCAGGCAAAAGTAGCAGAGGAGCAGCGGCTTTATGGATCCGTTTCCGCCCGGGATATCGCTGATGCCTTGGCTACTCAGGGGATTGAAGTCCAAAAACGGATGATTCTTCTCAAAAATCCCATCAAGGAACTGGGCACCTACCAGGTTCCGATCCGCATATATAAGGATCTTGAGCCTGAGATCACGGTTGAAGTGGTTCCGGCATAAATACGGCACAGCAGCACTATCCCGTATTGCGATTAAAAAAATCCTTGTTTATAGTTGATGTATTAATTTTATCGGCAATTACGTATATATGAACACTTCTTCTGCACCGGCTGAAAAGGGCTATTCATTGGATAAGCTTCCACCCCAGAATATTGACGCGGAAGAGTCTCTGATCAGCGCTATTCTGCTGGACAACGATATCCTTGTTGAAATCCTGGATGTTTTATCCCCGCCGGATTTTTATAAATCCGCCCATCAGGTCATTTTCGAAGCCATCACAGACCTTTTCAGCCGCGGAGACCCGATTGATTTGGTCACACTGGCCGACCATATCCAGGGGAAAAACCAGCTTGAATCAATCGGCGGCGCCGTCTACCTGGCAAAACTGCTTGATGAGGCGCCGGTACCCTCCAACGCGAAAAACTACGCCCTCATCATTCGGGAAAAAGCCTCCCTCCGCCGCCTGATCACGGCCGCCAATAAAATTACCAGCCACTGTTTTGAGTACAGCACGAATGTGGAAGATGTAATTGATTATGCGGAAAAGACGATTTTTGAAATTGCGGAGGACAAAAGCAAACAAAGCATTTTCCCTATCAGCGAGATCATCGGATCCAACATTGATGACCTGGAAACCAAGAGGGGCAATAGGTCCCTTCTAAGCGGGGTTCCAACCGGCTACCGAAAGCTTGACACGCTCACTTCCGGTTTGCAGAAATCGGATTTAATCATCCTGGCAGCGCGCCCCGGCATGGGGAAAACCGCATTGGCCTTAAATATTGCCCGGAATGCGGCCATTGAGGGCGAGGTTCCGGTGGCGTTTTTTTCGCTGGAAATGTCCAAGGAACAGCTTTCAATGAGGCTGCTATGCGCTGAGGCCCGACTGGATTCAACCCATTTACGGGACGGGTTTTTCAGCGATGATGAATGGTTAAAACTCGTCCATGCGGCTGATACCCTTTCAAACGCCCCGATCTATATAGACGATTCTCCGGAGCTGTCCACCATTGAGATTAAAACCAAGGGCCGCCGGCTGAAACGTGATAAAAAGATCGGACTGATTATTATCGATTATTTGCAGCTCATGAAACCCAGGACCAACAAGGAACGGCGGGAACTTGAAATTTCGGAGATGTCACGCTCGTTAAAGGGCCTTGCAAAGGAGCTTGAAATACCGATTATCGCCCTGTCGCAGTTAAACCGGCGATTAGAAGAAAGACACGATAAACGTCCCCAGCTATCGGACTTAAGAGAATCCGGCGCCCTTGAACAGGATGCCGATCTGGTTATATTTATATATAGGGATGAAATTTACAATAAGGAGGAAACCAATCCGAACAAAGGCATTGCCGAAGTCTATCTGGCCAAGCAGAGAAACGGGCCGGTAGGCATTTCCTATCTGGCATTTCTGGATGCTTACACCCGGTTTGAAGACCTGGCCTATGATGACGGGCTTTCAGGATGATCTCGATTTGCCAGTCTAAAATGGCTTCTTATAAGTTTCCCGGCATATACAATGCCTTTTTGAAGCGTCGAAACACCTAAATGAAAAAGATTTTTGGCAATACCGGTAGCTTAAAAGCTGCCCAGATTAAACATATTGAAAGTCTTTACCATTACCGCATCCCTCCCGAAGCGGTTATCAGCCAGCAACTGGCAGATGAGGTATGCGCCATTTCATTTGAAATCAGGCGCCAAATCGGGCTCCTGATCAATCGTGCCGGAAAAGTGGATTCCGTTATTATCGGCGACCACCAAGGCATCATGCTTCCGGACACCAGTCACTACAAGGCACCGCCCGGCCGTTTAAAAGGGCTGCGTTGCGTTCATACCCACTTAAAACAGGAATCACTTACGCAGGATGACCTGACCGACCTGGCCCTGCTTAGACTGGATTTAATGGGCGCAATCACCATTTCAGATGATGGATCCCCCGGCGAACTTTATCTGGCCCACATATTCCCCGGCCAATCTGCTCAATATCCTTATGAGATCTATGAGCCAAAGCGTCTGGCTGACTTCGATATTAATTGTACCGAACTGATCAAAGCCATTGAGGATGAGCTCTCGCGCATATCTTCGTTGCGAAAAGTTGAGCCCGGCACTGAACAGGCCATATTGATCAGCGTCACTAATATCCCCAAACGCCGGGCAGAAGCCTCAATCGAGGAATTAAAAGAGCTGGCGCGATCCAGCGGCATCCATGTACTGGATGCCATTATTCAGCAGCGCAAACGAATTGATCCAAAATATCTCATGGGCCGGGGAAAAATTGAAGAACTGACGATTTATGCCATGCAACAGGGCGCCACCCTAATTGTCTTCGATCAGGAATTAAATCCTTCCCAAATCCGATCCATTACGGATAAAATCGATTTCAAAGTGATTGACCGGACCCAGTTAATCCTGGATATTTTTGCCCAGCGGGCTCAGAGCCGGGAGGGTAAACTCCAGGTAGAGCTGGCCCAGTTGAAATATCTCCTACCCCGCTTGATAACCAAAAATACAGCCCTGTCCCGGCTGACAGGCGGTATCGGCGGACGCGGGCCGGGGGAGACCAAACTTGAAATCAATCGCCGGCGGGTCCGTGACAAGATCAACCGGATTGAAAAAGAACTATCGAATGTGATCAAGCATCGCCAGCAGCAAAAAGCCAAAAGGGAGAAAAAAGGCCTACCGGTAATTTCAATTATCGGCTATACCAATGCCGGCAAATCAACCCTTTTAAATACGCTGACCAAAAGCAAAGTGCTGGCTGAAAGCCGCCTTTTCGCAACCCTTGACCCCTCAAGCCGGCGCCTTAAATTTCCTCAGGACAAAGAGGTCATCATCACAGATACGGTCGGATTCATCAAGGACCTGCCTAAAGAGTTGAAGGCCGCGTTCCAGGCGACGTTGGAAGAGCTTGAGAAGGCAGACCTGCTGCTCCATGTGATTGATGCCAGCAACCCGGATTACGAGTCCCACATTCATTCTGTGGAAAAAATCCTGTCCGAACTAGGGCTTGATAGGATTCCCCAGATACGGGTATTTAACAAAATGGACCTGATAGACAATGAAACAGCTGTACAGTTTTCCAACCAGGATGGGGAAGTCGCAATATCCGCAAAAACTGCGGAATCCCTGCTGCCATTAATTGAAAAAATGGCCGGCCTCGTTACTTCTGACCCCGAACCCGTGTATAATGTTATATAGCCCGATTAGAGCGAGACGTTGACATTTGTAATGAAAGGATTATCATATTGACGAATCGGATCGCGTTAGGATAAATTATATATAAATGGATTTAAATGAAATCAAAAACGTGGGAATCGGCGCCGCCTATAAAAGCGCCAAGATACTCCACGATTACTTTGGCAGCCTGAATAGCATTCACAAAAAGGGCCCCAGGGATCTGGTTACGGATGCTGATATTGCCTCACAAAAAAAAATTATTGAGACCATTCGCGCCAAATTCCCGGACCACAGTATACTGGCAGAGGAAAACGATTATGACCGTCCTGAATCCAGCGATTGCCAATGGATTATAGATCCTTTAGACGGAACCACCAATTTTGCCCACCAAATACCCATTTTTTGTGTTTCCATCGCTTTTGCTGCGGCGGGAAAAACACGGGTGGGCATTGTCTTAAACCCGATCAACGGCGAGCTTTTTACCGCTGTTGAAGGCCAGGGGGCAACTCTGAATAATAAGCCTATCTTAGTTTCCGGGCAATCCGATATTTCTGAGAGTCTTCTGGTCACAGGCTTTCCGTATGATTTCCAGGAAATCATCCATTCAGTCATGCAACGGTTCCAAAAATGTCTGCTTGCCGCCCGTGGCCTCCGCAGACTGGGGGCTGCGGCACTGGATCTGTGCTATGTGGCCTGCGGCCGATTCGAAGCGTTTTGGGAGGAAGGCCTCCAACCATGGGATACTGCAGCCGGCACCTTGATCGCCGAAATGGCCGGCGGCCGGGTCACCGATTTTTCCGGAAATCCCTTCAGTCCTGATAAAAAACAAATTCTGGCGACCAACGGTTATATTCACGAAGCCGTCAGTTCACTATTGAATAGCTGAGAAATAGTATATGAAAGAAAAATTTTATAAAACGGATACAGATGATAATTTTGTAGAATGTTTCGGCCATTTCAACTTTGATAATACGATTTGCCGAAACCATTGTGCCGTGCGATTGAGGTGCGCCATAGAACAGAGCGAACAAAAGCGCATGGAGCAGATTGAAGACTGGATGGCGGTCCAGGAGATGCCGTCAAAAATTCAATAAACAATTAAGCCTTGATGGCAAAGTAAAAAGTTCAAAATCAAGGCGTCGCAAATCCCGAGGAATGCAGTGTACATAGGAGTACGTGAAATTCCGAGGGATGCAGCGCAACACAGATAGTGGACTTCCAAGGAACTTAACGGTTTAAGGTTTAGGGTATAAGGTTAAAGGTACAAGGTTTAA
>JAGYOX010000086.1 GCA_018399235.1 Desulfobacterales bacterium
GTCAACTTTATGTTTTTGTAAAGTATAACACCAAACTTTTGCCCAGTATCGGGTTCAAAAGGGTGTCAAAAAAACGGGTGATTTTCGGTTTTTTCATGATATCCCAGGTGAGCAGCCGGTGGTAGAGGTTAATTGTGGTGGAATCCTGACGGGCTGGGCCGATAAAGCACTTCAGCCACCAGAAGGGGGTGTGTAGGCTATGGGCGAAATGAGCCGCCCAAAATTCCGCCCCGCAGTTTTCAAAAAGCTCTTTGATTATCTGTTTGCGATATATCCGGACATGGCCCCCGTTTACCGAGTAGTATTCCTTTGATAGTTTCCAGCAGATTTTTTCCGGGTAAAATCTTGGCACGCTGACCACCAAGGTACCGCCCGGTTTAAGTACGCGCATGACCTCATCCGCCGCCCGGGAATCATCAGGGATATGTTCCATCACCTCGGAGCATATCACCAGGTCAAATGAAGCTTCAGGAAATGGAAGCGCCAATATATTCCCGGCCGCGCATCCCCAGTTTCCATCGCCATGTACACCCATAGCCTCATGGTAAAGCAATCTGCCTTTCGCCTCATGCACGTCGTCATAACTGGCATCAACTCCGATAACGGTTACCCCTTCAAATTCATTAACCCGGCAGGCATGACGGCCGCTGCCGCATCCGATATCGAGGATCCTATCTCCGGGCAAAACACGGATTCGATTAAAATCAACGGTAATCATCAATAACCTTTGAATAAGCCTCGACGGTGTTCTTTGCCGCCGCATGCCATGTAAGATGGTTTTGAACGCGCCTGTATCCGGCTTCACTCAATTTTTGAGCATACTCGGGGTGATCCAGAACTGAAAACAACGCTTTAACCATGGCGCTAGGATCCGCCGGCGGTATTAAAATGCCTGCATCGCCGACCACTTCAGGCAAGGCGCCACCGGTGGTGCTGATCACCGGCACGCGGCAGGCCATGGCCTCCCCGGCAGGCAGACCGAATCCTTCATAGACCGAGGGTACCACCGCAACAGTGGCCCTCGCATATTGACGAACGAATTCCTCGTAGCTGATGCGGCCTGTAAATGTCACCAGATGGCCGATCCCCAGCTTCCGGATGATCCTGACGACCATTCCGTTTTTTTTGGGTTTGCCAACCACAACCAGCCGGATATCGCGTTTTTTAGCAATTTCCGAAACGGCTTGCAGCAGGTAGTGGAGCCCTTTTAGGGGGGTGTCTGCACTATTTGTTACAATAATCCGGTTTTTTTCGCGCCTGATGCCTTCAAGCGGGTAAAAAAGATGCGTGTCGATTCCATTTGGGACGATGGAAAACCGCGCCTCAGGAATTCTAAATACCCGGCTGATGTCTTTGCGGGCGCATTCGGATACCGTGATAATGTGCGGGATACGCCGGGCAACCCGCTTCTGCATGTCCAGAAAAGAATGCCAGCGCAACTCCTTTAATTTTTGCCATAGATGAGGGGCGGATTTTACCGCAATCTGTCTGTCCACGGTAATGGGGTGATGGATGGTGGCAAGGGTGGGCAGTTCGTTTTTAATGCACCAGATGCCATAGGACAGGCTCTGGTTGTCATGGACCACATCATATTGATGCTTGTTTTTTTTTATGTATCGGGCCGCCCTCAGGCCAAAGGTAAATGGCTCCGGGAATCCCATGGTGGAAACCCCGATCCATTCAATCAGGTTGGTCATGTTTTTTAGTTCATAAAGCTTCGGCAGCCGGAAGGGATTTTCCGGATCATAGAGGTCAAGGCTTGGCAGTTTGATTAAATTAACGCCCGGATTTACTTCAGGGTATGGCGGCCCGGACACCACATCCACCCGATGCCCTAAATATAGTAGCGCCCCGCTGAGATTCTTGATATACCCCCCTTGGCCGCCGCAATGCGGGTTGCTGCGGTAGCTTAAAAGGCATATTCGAAGGGGCTGCTTATGCATAATGGTATTTGACACCGGTTAGTTTCTTATCTATATTAAAAAAAAATCAAACGCAAATGCCAAATGTATTTACGTTTAGGTAAGGTATTTCAAATACTGTTACAGCAAAAATTCGTCAAGACTTTTGTCGGCCATGCAGGGGATTGATAAGGAATAAGGCACTAAGGCACTGAGGATCTGAGGCACTAAGGCGATTCATCAAGTTTTGTCATTTCGAGCGATAGCGAGAAATTTTTAACCAAGATTCCTCGTTGCTGGCGCTCCTCGGAATGACAGTGAGACAACATACTGGAATAATATTATATATTGTTAAGCATCTTGGAAGGCTAAAGCCTTCCTCTACATGGTTTTACGAATTCCGTTAAACAGCCCTGAACCGTGAACTGTGAACCCGAACCGTGAACCTTAAACCTTAAACCTTAAACCTTATACCTTAAACCTTAACTAGCCCCTGAGGGATATGGAAAATCCGTTATCGGTTAATATCGGCGGACTTTTGCTTCAAAATCCGGTAATGACCGCATCCGGAACCTTTGGATTCGGCCGGGAATTTGAACCGCTCGTGGATTTAAACCGGCTTGGCGCGGTGATCGTTAAGGGCCTTTCACGCCACCCCTCTCCGGGCAACCCGCCGCCGAGAATTGTCGAGACCCCATGCGGCCTGTTAAACGCCATTGGTTTGGAAAACATAGGCATTGACGCATTTATTGGGGACAAGCTTCCCTTTTTGAATCAATACTCGAGCGCCGTGGTTGTCAATGTTTACGGGGAAAGGCCGGAGGCGTACGCGGATGTAGCTGACCGGTGTGAAGGCGTTGACGGTATTGATGCGCTTGAGGTAAATATATCCTGCCCGAATGTAAAGGCCGGCGGCGTAAGCTTTGGCATGGACCCGGAAGCCGCAGCAGAAGTGGTTTGCGCCGTTAGGGAAAAGACGACCAAACCCCTTATTGTGAAACTATCCCCGAACGTGACCGATATTATATGCATTGCAGAAGCCGTGGTTACGGCCGGCGCGGATGCCGTCTCATTGATTAACACGCTGACCGGAATGGCCATTGATATCCATAGCCGCCGGCCAAAGCTCGGTAATGTTACCGGCGGTCTCTCCGGCCCGGCGATTAAACCGGTTGCCCTCCGGATGGTCTGGGAGGCCGCCCGGGCGGTGGATGTGCCGGTAATCGGTATCGGCGGGATTTCTACGGCAGAGGATGCCCTTGAATTTATTATCGCCGGGGCCAGTGCGGTACAGATCGGAACGGCAACCTTTACGAATCCGGGGGTAACAATGGAGGTTATTGACGGCATTCAAAGCTTTCTTAATCAGGAAGGCATCGGCCATATTACGGAGTTGATTGGTACCCTGTCGACATAATAAAAAAAAAATACTATTAACATTTAATTTAAATATGCTATATAGCACATTTAAATTAAACGTTGTTTGTTTTGTTAAACGCTCATTCAATTAAAAGGAGTCTATTATGCTGAAGAGAGTAATTATCGGAATGATGGTTGTTTTGATGGTGGCCGGTGTAGCGAGTGCCCGTGAGTTTGAGGGTATTGAAATGCCGGAAACCATGGTAGCAGGCAGCGAGGTTCTGGTTCTTAACGGTGCAGGAGAGAGATCCGTATTTATGCAGCAGGTCTATGTAATTGGTCTGTATTTAATGGAGGAGCAAACAGACGCTCAGGCGGTCTTGGATGCGGATGAGCCAATGGCCGTAAAAATGCATGTGACCAATGCGACGTTTGCCAGCAGTAAAAGGGTTATGCATGCTTTATACAATGGGTTCAGAAATAATGTGCCGGAAGGCGACCTAACCCCGATAGAGGACAAGGTTGAAAAATTCAATGCCTGTTTTGAGGGTGAAATCGAAAAACATGATGTGTTTGATATCAAGTACGTGCCGAATAAGGGGACGACGGTTTATAAAAACGGCGAATTCAAGGATACGGTTCCAGGCTATGAATTCAAAAAGAATGTTCTTGGCATATGGATCGGTGAAAAGCCGTGTCAAGATGACATGAAAGTGTCTATGCTATCCGGGGATGTCTCCGAGGAGGCCCTTGCCATGAGATCTGAAAAAATGGCTCAGCTTGAAAAGGAGAAAGAACAGAAGATGGCCAAGGCTGAAGCGGCAAAGGAAGAAGCGGCTGCTGAAAAAGAAGCGGCTGAAGCAGCTGCAAAGGAAGAAGCGGCGGAAGCTGAAAAAGAGATGGCTGCAAAAGAAAAAGCCGCAGAAGAAAAGGCCGAAGAAGCCGCTGCAGCAGGCGCAGGGGCAGCAGCCACGGCTGCGAAGGCGGCCGAAGAGGTTATTTCAAAGGATAAATTCGTCTCAACAGATATTTATTTTCCTTTGAACAGCAATAGTTTATCCAGGGCTGCCAAAAAGAAATTGGATGCCAAGGTTGCGTGGCTTGAGGCCAATTCGAGTGCCGAAGTGATTGTCGAGGGGCATTCGGACGCCCGCGGTCCCAAGGACCTTAATAAACGGCTGGCCAAACAGCGCGCCCAGAGTGTTAAGGATTATATGGCAAAAGCCGGTATCGATGCGAGCCGAATGGAGGTTAAAAGCTACGGTGAAGAACGCCCCGCGGTCTCCGGGGACAACGAGGAGGCTTGGAAGAAGAACCGTCGGGTTCACGTGCGCCTTGTTGAATAATACGAAGCGGCATTATGCCAAGGCGGCATAGCTGCAAAAAGGGGCGGGCTTTTTTTAAAACCCGCCCCTTTCAATTGAGGATCCATATAGATAGGTAGTTGGTGTCCGAACGAAAACCAGGATTTTTTGTCAAGATCAAGGAAGGCGAAAATTTTAACCGCAGACATACTCAAGTATTTTGAGGATTAAAATTTGAGCCTGACACAGATATTGGCGAAAAAGACGGTTTTCGTTCAGGCACTAGTTAAAGACCGCTCTCCTGGGGCGGATTCTGTTTGAGATATTCAAGCCGGTTTAACCCGTTGACATAGGCATAGGCACTGGCGGTGATGATATCAGGGTCTGTGCCCCGCCCAAGCGCAATCAGACCGTCTTCTTTAAGCCGAACGGTTACTTCGCCCTGTGCATCGGTCCCATCGGTAAGGGCGTTGATGGAAAAGCGCAGGAGCTCCGACCGGGTTTGCGTCATCTCGGATATGGTATGGTAGGTGGCGTCAATCGGGCCGTTTCCCGTGCCCGTGCCTTTTATGACCTTCCCGTTGATTGAAATTTTGACACTCGCCGTCGGGAAAACCGTTGTTCCGCTGGAGATATGGAGGTACTCCAGTGAGTAAATGTCCGATGTCCGGAGTATCCCCTCATTGACCAGGGCCTCAATGTCCTCGTCATGGACGATTTTTTTCTTGTCCGACAGTACCTTGAATTTTTCAAAGACAATCTTGACCTCATCTTCCGAGAGATCATAGCCCATGTTTTTTAAGTGCTTTCTCAGGGCATGTTTTCCGGAATGCTTGCCCATGACCATCCGGTTGCTGGTAAGCCCGACGGTCTCCGGTTTCATGATCTCATAGGTCATCGGGTTTTTTAAAACCCCGTCCTGATGTATCCCCGCTTCGTGGGCAAATGCGTTTGCGCCTACAATGGCCTTGTTCGGCTGGACCATAATGCCGGTAATCATGCTAACCAGTCTGCTGGTGGGGTGTATCCGTTTGGTTTCAATGCCGGTTGTCACCGGAACATAGGTCGGCCGTGTGTGCAGCGTCATTACCAGTTCTTCCAGGGAGGTATTGCCGGCCCGTTCGCCAATGCCGTTAATGGTCACTTCCGCCTGCCTGGCGCCGGCATGAATAGCAGCCAGCGTGTTGGCTGTGGCCAATCCCAAATCATTATGGCAGTGGACGCTCAAGATGGCCTTGTCGATGTTGGGCGTGTTTTTCATTACATAGGCAACCAGCTCCCCGAATTCCTTGGGAATGGCGTAGCCTACGGTATCCGGCAGGTTGACGACTTTGGCGCCGGCATCGATCACGGTTTCAAAGATTTGGCAGAGAAAGTCCGGATCGCTCCTGGAGCCGTCCTCGGCTGAGAACTCCACATTATCCGTAAAGGAAGCGGCATACTTGATGGCGTCCACAGCGGTGGCTAATACCTCTTCACGCGACATTTTCAGCTTGTAGGTCATATGGATGTCAGATGTCGCCAGAAACGTGTGAAGACGAGGATGGGCCGCGTGGCGCACCGCCTTCCACGCCCGGTCAATATCATTCACCGAAGCCCGGCAAAGTGCGGCGATTTCTGAGTTGACCACCTTTTTGGCCACCTCGGATACGGCCTCGAAATCGCCCTCGGAGGATGCCGGGAAACCGGCTTCAATCACATCAACGCCCAGTTTTTCCAACTGGGTGGCGATTCTTATCTTTTCTGCGGTATTCATGCTGGCGCCGGGTGACTGCTCACCATCCCGCAGCGTGGTATCAAATATGTATAGTTTTTCCTTCATGGTATGACTCCATTTACCTTGTCTTTTGCCAGTTTGAACTGGAAACTGTCAGCCAGCGCCTGCCAGCTGGCTTCGATGATATCCTCGGACACACCGATGGTGCTCCATAGTTTTTCCTCATCCCGGGATTCAATTAACACCCGGACTTTGGCGCCCGTGCCTTCTGTACCGTCAAGCACCCGAACCTTGAAATCAACCAGGTGCACCGGGTCCAGTTCATTGGCATATACATGGTTCAGCGCCTTTCGCAGGGCATTGTCCAAAGCGCTGACCGGCCCATGGCCTTCGGCAGCCGTGATTTCCTTGACATTGCCGACGCCGATTTTGATCAGCGCATGCGAATGACAGGGCTGATCCTTATCCTTTTCTATGGTTACCCGGAAGGAATCGAGCTCAAAAAGGGGTTGAAACTGGTTGGTCAGTTTCTCCATGAGGATTTTAAACGTGCCGTCCGCCACATCGAACTGGTAGCCTTCCTGCTCAAGGCGCTTGACCTCGGCAACGAGTTCACTCGTGCTGACGTCATTGGAATCTATATCAATGCCCATTTCACGGGCTTTATACTCAACCGTGCTTTTACCGCCAAGATCCGAAACCAGAACCCGCCGCTCATTGCCGACAAGGGTCGGTTCCATATGTTCATAGGCCCGGGGTTCCTTCATGATGGCATTGACATGAATGCCGCCTTTGTGGGCGAATGCGCTTTTGCCCACAAACGGGCGCGAGTGGATGGGCGGCATATTGGCCATTTCACTGACATAAAGGGAGGCCTTGCGGAGTTTTTTTAAGTTCTCGTCGCCGATGCAGGGATGTCCCATTTTTAGCTGCAGGATCGGAATAATGGTGGTCAGATCGGCATTGCCGCATCGCTCCCCATACCCGTTAATGGTCCCCTGTACGATGGCCGCTCCGCTTCGCACCGCAGTGATCGAATTCGCTACAGCAAGCCCCGAGTCGTTGTGGGTGTGGATGCCGAAGCAGACCTGTTCGGCCGTTTTTCCTACATTCGGATCGTTAAACAGGGCTTTACGCATATCTGCCATAATCAGTTCGACTTCATGGGGCAGGGTGCCGCCGTTGGTATCGCAAAGCACGATGACATCCGCCCCGCCGGATACCGCGGCTTTCAGTGTTTCCACCGCATATTCCGGGTTATCTTTATAACCGTCGAAAAAATGTTCGGCGTCATAATGGACTTCCAGATTATTCTGCTTAAGATATTCAACCGATCCCCGTATCAACGTGAGATTCTCGGCAAGTTCGATATTTAAAATCTTTTTAACATGAAGGTCCCATGTTTTACCGAAAATGATGCCAACATCGGCGCCGCTTTCGATAATGGCATTCAAGTGCCGGTCTTCTGCCGCGGTAATACCGAATTTGTGCGTCGCCCCGAAGGCTGTAAGCTTGGCGTTGTGAAACGTTTCGGCCTTGGCCATTTCAAAAAAGCTTTCATCCCTCTTGTTGGAGCCGGGCCATCCGCCCTCGATATAATGAATGCCTAAATCATCGAGTTTTATGGCTATCTTAAGCTTGTCATAGGCGGAAAAATTGATATTTTCGCCCTGTGTGCCGTCTCTTAATGTGGTATCATAGACCATTACCTGTTCCATGGCGGACGTCTCCAATATTTCCCTTTATTTAGTTTTGAAAAATCTTATGCGCCAGTCAGAAATTGAGGGCTCTGCCTTGGCGTTTTGTGCCTAAAATTTCAAAATCCAAGCACCAAATTTTAAACAAATTTCAAATTCCAATATATAATAACCAAAACCTGTCAAAGCAGGGACTTATTTGAGTTTTAGAATTTTGGTCATTGTGATTTGTTTGTTTTTTGGGATTTGTTATTTGATGGCTTCGTAAAAAGTCCAATATCTGTGTTGCGCTGCATCCCTCGAAATTTCACGTACTCCTATGTACGCTGCATTTCTCGGGATTTGCGCGCCTTGATCTTGAACTTTTTACTTTGCCATCCCAAAATCGACTTTTTACGAGACTGTCTTATTTGGAATTTCAATAGGTCGATAAACTTCCAAAAACCAAATCTCCTCCGGGGTTAATCAAAGCCTGATTCTTAGCGTTAGGATTCTTCACTTATTTGCCTCGCCGTTCGGGTCTAAGCGACCGAACCGCCGCCCCGGTTGTCCACATTTCAGAATTTCTGATGGCTGCAAGCTCTTGATCCAGCTTTTCCTTGTAGTCGGGTGCGCTGTTCGCCTCCAGAACCCGCTGGGTTTCTTTTCCGGTAGCCACGCTATCATAAAGCGTTTCAAAAACCGGCATAACCGCATCCCTGAATTTCGGGGCCCAGTCAAGGGCTCCGCGCTGGGCCGTGGTACTGCAGTTTGAGAACATCCAGTCCATGCCGTTCTCATCCACCAGCCGGATCAGGCTCTGGGTGAGCTCTTCAACCGTTTCATTGAATGCTTCACTCGGCGAATGCCCCTTTTTTCGGAGCGTGTTATACTGGGCCTCCATGACGCCGGCCAGGCATCCCATAAGCACGCCGCGTTCGCCGGTAAGATCGCTGAAGACCTCTCTCTGGAAAGTCGTCGGGAAAAGATAGCCCGAACCGATGGCAATACCCAGCGCCAACGTCCGCTCCCTGGCCCGGCCGGTATAATCCTGTTCAATGGCAAAGCTGGAATTAATGCCGTTTCCGGCAAGGAAGTTCATCCTTACGCTACGGCCCGAGCCCTTGGGCGCCACCAGGATGACATCTACGTTATCCGGCGGAATCACCTTGGTTTGATCCTTGTAAACAATGGAGAAGCCATGAGAAAAATAGAGGGCGTCACCGGGGTTCAGGCATTCCTTGATGGCCGGCCAGGTTGCCACCTGACCGGCATCGGATAGGAGCTCCATGATAATGGTACCTTTTTTGGCGGCTTCCTCTATGGGGAAAAGGGTTTTTCCGGGCACAAACCCGTCGTTTACCGCTTTTTCCCAGTACTCATCGCCTTCCAGTTGGCCAACAATAACATCTATCCCGTTGTCCTTTAGATTAAGCGCCTGGGCCGGTCCCTGAACGCCGTAGCCCAAAACGACGATGGTCTCATCCTTTAAGACTTCCCGCGCCTTATCATTCGTAAACTCGTCCGAGGTAATCACTTCTTCCGTTACTCCGCCGAAATCGATCTGTGCCATTTGTTCCTCCTTGGTTTTAGCTAAAATGTATTTATACTTTAAAGTCTGCTACCTCAGCCCCTCAGCCCCTCAGTCCCTTAGTGCCTTAGTGCCTCAGTGCCTCAGCGCCTCAGTGCCTTACTTTACTTTTTCTCCCTAAACAGCGCAATGCTTCCGGTCCTTGCGATCTCCCGTATGCCAAACGGCCGAAGCAGGCTTAAAATGGCCGATATTTTTTCATTGTCACCGGTTATTTTAATAGTAAAATGATCCTGTCCGACGTCAACCACCTGTCCCCGAAAAATGTCGGTAATCCGGAGAATTTCCGCGCGGTGCTGCTGAACGGCCGTGACCTTGATCAGCACCATCTCCCGTTGTACGTATTCCTGGCCGGTCAGATCAAAAACTTTAAGCACGTTGACGAGCTTGTTAAGCTGTTTTTTGATCTGCTCAATGATCATGGGGTTGCCCCTGGTGGTCATGGTTATCCGCGATATGGCGGGATCCATGGTTTCCGCCACGCAGAGGCTTTCAATGTTGTATCCCCGGCCCGAAAACAGGCCGACGATCCTGGAAAGCACGCCCGGTTCGTTATCCACCAGAATAGATAATAAATGTCTTTTTTCAGTCATGTGTACACCTCACTACACCAGCAGCATGTTTTTAATCGGGGCCCCTGCAGGCACCATGGGATAAACGCACTCCTCCTGCTCGACAACAAAATCCATGATCACCGCCCCGGGATGGGCAAGGCCTTCAGATAAAACCTTTTCAACCTCATCCGGCGTCTTGGCCCGTAACCCCTTTGCCCCATAGGCTTCAGCGAGCTTTACGAAATCCGGCGTATGGTGGAATTGGGTTGAGGCGTAACGCTTGTTGTAGAACAGCTCCTGCCATTGACGGACCATGCCTAAAAAGCAGTTATTCAGGATGACCACCTTGACGGGGAGATTGTACTGAACCGCCGTTGCCATTTCCTGGATGTTCATTTGGATGCTGCCGTCTCCGGCCACATCCACGACAAGGTTGCCCGGCGCGCCCACCTGGGCGCCGATGGCGGCCGGAAGGCCGAATCCCATGACCCCCAAGCCGCCGGAGGTGATAAACCTGCCCGGTTCCCTGAAATGATAGTATTGCGCAGCCCACATCTGGTTCTGGCCCACCTCGGTGGTGATGATGGCATCCCCCTTTGTCAATTCGTAAAGTTTGTCAATGACGTACTGAGGCTTTATAATATCCTCCTGTTTATATGCAAGCGGGGTTGTCCGCTTCCATTCATCAATCTGGGCGAGCCACTCCTGCCGGTCTTCAGCCCGATCCGAGCATTCCTCAGTCTCAAGCAGTTCGTTTAGCTGCCTTAGGGAGATTTTGCAGTCGCCCACCACCGGCACAGAAACCTGGACATTTTTCTGTATGGAGGTGGGGTCGATGTCTATCTGCACGATCTTGGCCTGGCTGGCGAATTCATCGGTTTTTCCGGTTACGCGGTCATCAAACCGCACCCCCACTGAAATCAGGAGATCACAATCGGTCACCGCCATATTTGCCCGATAGGTGCCATGCATACCGAGCATACCGAGCCATAACGGGTCGGTTCCGGGAAATGCGCCAAGCCCCATCAGCGTGCTGGTCACCGGTATCTGGCCTTTTCTGGCGAATTCGGTCAGCTCCTCGTGCGCTTTGGAGAGAACCACTCCCCCGCCGGAAAAAACAACCGGTTTTTTGGCCGTCCGGATCAGGCTCACGACTTTTTTGAGCTGTTTGATATTGGGCTCATAAGTCGGATTATAGGATCTCAGGCTGATTTCACCAGGCGGTGAAAAGTTTGTGGTTGCATTCACGACGTCTTTGGGCAGATCAACCAGCACCGGCCCGGGTCGGCCTGATCTGGCAATATGAAATGCCTCCTTTACCTTTCTTGCCAGGTTTTTCACATCACTGACCAAGTAATTATGTTTCGTGCAGGGCCGCGTGATACCGACGATATCAACCTCCTGGAAGGCGTCATTACCAATAAGTTTGGTCGGCACCTGGCCTGTAAATACGACCAGGGGGATGGAGTCCATATACGCCGAGGCAATGCCCGTGACCGTATTGGTCGCCCCTGGCCCGGATGTCACCAGGCAGACGCCCACCTTGCCGCTTGCCCGGGCATAGCCGTCTGCTGCATGGACCGCCCCCTGTTCATGCCGGACCAGATAGTGGTTAATATCTGTTTTTTCAAGTTCATCGTACACATCAATGACCGCTCCGCCGGGATACCCGAAAATGGTATCCACACCTTCCTCTTTAAGCATCTCCATCAGTATCTGTGCACCCGTGAGCTTACTCATAGTTACCTTCCTCCTGGTTTTCATTCGGGTACGATTCGTTATTTAATTGAGCTTTATTAGCAAGTCTGCTCGGTACCGCCCAATACCAATACCCAGTACCCAACACCTAATACCCAACACCCAATTTAGAACTTCATTATAGCCCCTTTATCCGCCGAAGACACCATCTTCGCATATCTGGCCATGTATCCGCTCGTGATTTTCGGCGCCGGGGCCTGCCAGTCATTCAGGCGTTTTTCAATCTCCGTCTCATCAAGTTTTAAGGTAATGGATTTTCCTGGAATATCAATCGATATGATATCCCCCTCGTTGACGATGGCAATGGGGCCTTTCTGCATGGCCTCGGGAGATACATGGCCAATGGCCGCCCCACGGGTACCACCGGAGAACCGTCCATCAGTTATCAGGGCAACATTCGCATCCAGCTGCATTCCTGCAATGGCGGATGTGGGTGTGAGCATCTCGCGCATACCCGGGCCGCCCATGGGACCTTCATAGCGGATGACTACCACATCCCCCTTTTTGATCTTCCCATCAAGAATCGCATCTGACGCAGCCTCTTCCGAATCAAATACGCGGGCCGGACCCTCATGGCGAAGCATACCCTCAACAACCGCCGACTGCTTTACAACACACCCGTTCGGCGCCAGATTGCCGAACAGGACGGCCAATCCTCCCTCTTTATGATAGGGGTTGTCAATGGGGCGGATGATGGTCTGATCAAGCACCCGCGCATCCACGAGGTTATCTTTAACCGGCTTGCCGGTGACTGTCAGGCAGTCCGCATGAATCAGGCCGGCATCGTTTAAAACTTTCATCACCGCCTGGATGCCGCCGGCATTATCCAGATCCTCAATGTGATGGGGCCCGCCCGGACTTAAGGAGCATAGATGGGGTGTCCGGTCGCTTACCGTGTTGAGCCGGTCCAGGTCAATGGGGCATCCGGCTTCATGGGCCAAGGCCGTTAGATGGAGTACGGTGTTGGTTGAACAGCCGAGCGCCATGTCCACGGCCAGGGCGTTTTCAAATGCCTTTTCCGTTAAAATCTGGCTGGGGGTTATCTGCTTTTCAAAAAGCTCCATGACCTTGATTCCGGCGGCTTTGGCAAGCCGCAGCCGGGCGGCCATGATCGCCGGGATCGTTCCATTTCCGGGCAGGCCCAGCCCGACGACCTCGGTCAGGCAGTTCATGGAGTTCGCTGTAAACATCCCGGAGCACGACCCGCACGTAGGACAGGCAGCGTTTTCAATGGCGGTGAGCTCGGATTCTTTCATTTTACCGGATCTTACCGCACCCACGGCCTCGAAAACCGATATCAGGTCCACTTTTTCGCCGGGTTTCTCCGGATGGCGGCCGGCCAGCATGGGCCCTCCACTGATCACAACGGTCGGCAGGTCCAGTCGGGAGGCGGCAATGAGCATGCCAGGCACAATTTTATCGCAATTGGGAACCATGACCATGCCATCCAATGCATGCGCGCGGGCCATTATTTCGATGGAGTCGGCAATCAATTCGCGGCTGCCCAGGGAGTATTTCATCCCCTCGTGGTTCATCGCGATGCCGTCGCAAACGCCGATCGTGCCGAACTCGATAGGGGTGCCGCCGGCCATGTAAATACCCGCCTTAACTGCTTCCGTAATTTTATCAAGATTGACATGGCCGGGCACAATCGAGTTGACCGAATTGGCCACCCCGATCAGCGGACGCTGGATTTCATCATCCGTATAGCCCATGGATTTAAACAAAGACCGGTGAGGCGCCCGCGCAATTCCTTTTTTGGCATTATCACTTTTCATTCTGAGATCCTCCATCAAAAAAAAACCGTTATCAGCAAGTGCTGATAACGGTTTTCAAAATTAATTTGCCTGTTAATTCAAGTGATTATCAACACCTGCGGTCCGGTTCGGCGTAACCTACGCCTACTGTAAGGCCAATAATAAGTATCAGGTTGTTGTTGATAATCAGCTTAAATCGTTTCATTGTCGTAATCCTTTAGAGATTTTTATCTCGTAGCAGTATATAATTTGCTTGTCAAGAACCTTTTTACAATGGCTTTATAAAAACCGCTTCTAAGTAACTTCAAGGTATTAGGTTTTAGGTATTGGGTATTAGGTTAAAAAAAACAAAAGCTTAGCCATGTAGGGCGGATAAACAAAGCGCATT
>JAGYOX010000087.1 GCA_018399235.1 Desulfobacterales bacterium
ATCAAAACGGCCGTTTTGGAGAGTCCAAGGGCGAAAACTAGAGTGCTGCCCAAGATCAGCTTTGCCCTTAATTTCTATATGGGCCGTTACAATGTATTCGGTTATCATTTAACCAATATTCTTATCCATCTCGCCGCCGGACTGCTGCTGTTTTTTCTGGTCCGGCTAACCCTCCGGAGCTTCGCGCCGCCGGCCGGAACCCGCTCCTGGCCGGCAGCTGGCTGGATCGCGTTTTTTGCGAGCCTTCTCTGGCTGGTCCAGCCCGTCAATACCCAGGCGGTTACCTATACCGTGCAGCGTATGGCCAGCATGGCCGCCCTGTTTTCTATTCTTTCGCTTTTTCTCTATGCCTGGGGACGCGTCCAATGGCGAGCCCGGGGCAAACCCACCCTTGCTGCCGGACTCGCATTTTCCGGGTGCATATTGTCCGGAATTTGCGCCATACTCAGCAAGGAAAACGCCGCCATGCTGCCGATTATTATTCTTCTCTATGAATGGTTCTTTTTCCGAGAGTTGTCTGTCTCCATCCCCAAACGACAACTTCTGTGGATTGTTGGGACGATTTTAATTTTTGGGGGCATTGCACTGATTTACCTGGGCGGCAACCCCATTGACCGAATATTGTATCCCTATACCCAGCAGGAATTCACCCTGACCGAACGGGTGATGACCGAGTGGCGGGTGATCATCTACTATATTTCCCTGTTCTTCTATCCCCATCCGGCCCGGTTGATCCTGGATCACGACTACCTCCTGTCCCATTCCCTGGCGGAGCCTGCCACCACGCTGTTCTGCTTGGGGGCGGTTCTTGTTTTGATCATGCTTTGCATTTACATAGCCCGGCGCCACCGGTTTTTGGCCTTCTGCCTGGTATGGTTTCTGGCAACCCTGGTGATTGAATCCTCGATAATCGGCCTTGATCCCATTTTCGAACACCGCACCTATCTGCCGTTCATGTTCTTGATATCAGGCGGGGTTTATCTGGCGTTAGGCCATATCCGGTGGACAAAAGCGGCCATTATCGGCCTCTGCATGGTGGCCCTCGTATTTTCTATCTGGACTTGGCAGCGGAACTCCGTCTGGCAGTCGCCGGTTGACTTATGGACGGACAACGTCCACAAAACGCCCAATGATTCCCGGCCCCATACCAACCTGTGCATGGCCTGCGATCATGCGGGCCAGATCGATAGGGCTATCCATCATTGCAAAACCGCCCTGGCCCTTGGACCGGTTGATATGGATGACGCCTTATACAATCTGGGATCTGCCCTGAGGCGAAAAGGCCAAGTAGACCAAGCTGTAGCCTATTATTTGCGGGTCCTTGAAATCAATCCCGGGCACACCAAGGCCCGTCTCAACCTGGCAGGCATTCTGATTCAGAAGCAGCGCTACAAAGATGCCCTTGCGTATCTGAAACCAATCCTTAAGAGCGAATCCGATGCCAAAGCCCATGTGAATGCCGGCGTTGCTCTTGCTTATATGAACCGACTGGATGAGGCTGTTTCTCATTTTAAGAAAGCCCTGTCCATTTATCATCCCGATATGGCGGAAACCCATAATAAACTAGGGCAACTGTTTGTTTGGAAAAATGATTTACAGGCCGCGCGGGAGCAATTTCAGGAGGCGCTACGGCTACGGCCGGACTATGGCTTGGCGAGACAAAACCTGAAAAATCTGCAAAAATGATGGAGTAAAATTCACATTTTTTAAATTTGACAGCAAATTGAATCCCTGTTATTGACTTCAGGTCTTAAAAACATTATTCTTTCATAAGAAAACGATTTTCATACCAATAAACATTGTTTTCTTGCCAGTGCCGTTTTTATTGATACCCGAAAAAGATGCGGTTTTTATTAATCCAGTTTATTTTCTAGGTCGGTTAGCTATTGCCGGTGTGCATTAATACGGTTGATCCGGATATCATGGGATTATCGGTATAAGTTTCAGGAATGTCTGACCATACGGAAAAGTTTCAAATCAATGCGCCCGGCCGGTTTTATGTGACCAGGGCGTGTATCGGGTGCACGCTCTGCGGACAAATTGCACCGGATAATTTCAGGGAAAATATGGATCAATCGCTTGCCATCAGCCACAGCTATGTTTTCAAGCAGCCGGTCAATGAAACGGAGCGCCAATTATGCGAGGAAGCCATGTATACATGCCCGGCCAATGCCATACGGGATGACGGGACGGACTGAATTAATATTAAAAGGAGGGGGCAACAGTGAAAAAGATCGTCAGCATCAGCCTGGGATCAAGTTCGGATGATTATGAATTTGAGACCGAGTTTCTGGGGCAGCAACTAAATATCAGACGCCTGGGTACAGACGGTGACCCGGATAAAGCCGCCGAATATCTCAGGGATTGGGATAAGGAGGCGGATGCTATTGGTCTGGGTGGAGTGAATTTCGGGTATGACATTGGTTCCAACCGTTTGGTGGACCAGCAGAAAAGAAAAATCAATAAACTGCGCGCGCAAATCAACTCCCCGATTACTACGGGCGAAACCCTGCGCCGGGTGTCCTTTGAATGGGCGATTCGCCACCTCCAGTTCAAGTTTGGCAACAACTACTTTAATCACCGTAAAACGCTTTTCATGTCCGGGCTAATCAACTATAATATCGCCAAGGTAATTTCCGAATACACGGACAATCTCAGCTTCGCCGATCCGATTTATGAAAACGGCATTCCCAAATTTTTAAACTCCCTGGATGAGCTGCACACCTATGCCAAAGGCATTCATGACGTGTTGGAATGGGTGCCCACCAAGCGGCTGGCCAAATCCGCCATACCCATAAAAAAATGGAATGAGTACATTGTGTGCAAAGCCATTCAAAACAGCCAGGTGCTGGTGGTGCCGTCCTATAATTTCCATAAGTATTTAAAGAATTGTACCCTTGAGGAGCTGGGCGGGAAGATCGTTATCACAGCCACCGCCTACCCGGACCGGATCAAATTTCTCCAGGAACGCGGAGTGGAAGTTTTGTTTGACTGCACGCCGAAAATTCTTGAACAGGTGGTAGGCTTTAATGTGTTGGAAGCGATTATCGCGGCGGCCCTTGGTAAGCCGCTGGATGAAATAACCGCCGATGATCTGCTCGAAGTGATCAGCGAGCAGCGAATGGATCCCCGGGTGATTTATCCGCAGGGAGAGTTCCGGCGGGTCAACCGGTTTGCGTTCGTGATTCATCCCCTTTCCCAGGAGCAGCTCAAAAAAGACCCGAATATCGAACTGGCCTCCCGGTATGCCCCTTCATTTTTTATGGACGCAGTGGAAAAGGCCATCGCTTATTCCCCGGCATTTGTGTATTCAAAGATGAGCGGGATCAAATCCCCGACCGGCGTGGAGGCCGAAGGATGGCTTATTACCGTGGGCGGAACGCCCAAGCAGATGCTCTCCCACAGTCCGGAATTCACCTATAAACGGCTTCTTCAGGCCGCAAAGCTGGCCAAGCGGATGGGGGCACAGATCATGGGCCTGGGGGCCTTTACCAAAGTGGTTGGGGATGCCGGTATCACAGTGGCCAAGAAAGCAGATATCCCGATTACCACCGGAAACAGCTACAGCGCCTCGGGCGCGCTGTGGGCGGCGGCTGACGCCGGCCGCCGCATGGGACTGCTCGAGGTGGAGCAGCGGGGCAAGAAATTAAAAGGCAAAGCCATGGTCGTCGGGGCGACGGGTGCGATCGGGTCGGTTTGCTGCCGGCTTCTGGCCATGGCGTTCAACGAGATATATATGGTCGACGTCCGCCATTCAAAGCTTTTGGCATTAAAAGAGTCGATTCTTGATGAGACGCCGGGGGTTAAAATAGAAATATCCACACGGGCGGACAAGCATCTTGAGGATATGGATGTCATCGTCACCGCTACCTCGGCGGGAGGCGGCAAAAGCGTTATCGATATTATGAAGGTAAAGCCCGGGTGCATTATTACGGATGTCGCCCGCCCCCTTGATCTTTCCGCAGAGGATGTGGCCAAGCGGCCGGATGTGCTGGTGATTGAATCCGGTGAGATTCTTTTGCCGGGTGAAAATGTGGAGATGCGTGATATCGGCCTGCCCCCCAAGGTGGCCTATGCCTGCCTGGCGGAAACCATTGTGCTGGCGCTTGAAGGCCGGTTTGAAACCTATACCATTGGCCGCCAAATCGAGTGGCAAAAGGTCAAGGAGATATATCAGCTGGGGCTCAAACACGGGATGCGCCTGGCAGCCATATCCGGGGTCAACGGGGTTTATTCTGATGCCGATATCCAGGAGGTCGCCCGCCTGGCCAGAGCCGCCCGGGAGGGCCATGATCCGGTCAAGCTGAAAGAATCGGCGGGGTAAGATAGGGGAAAGGTGAAAGGGGAAAGGTATAAGGTGTAAGGGGAAAGGTATAAGGTATAAGGTATAAGGTGAAAGGGGAAAGGTATAAGGTATAAGGTGTAAGGTGAAAGGGGAAAGGTATAAGGTATAGGGTGTAAGGTATAGGGTGTAAGGTATAAGGTGTTTTCAGAACCCTAAACCTTAAACCCTAAACCCTAAACCCTAAACCCTAAACCCTAAACCCTAAACCCTAAACCCTAAACCCTAAACCCTAAACCCTAAACCCTAAACCCTAAACCTTAAACCCTAAACCCTAAACCCTAAACCTTAAACCTTAAACCCTAAACCCTAAACCTTAAACCCTAAACCCTAAACCCTAAACTTTGAACCCTGAACCTTAAGTTGTATATCAGGAATATTTAATGATTATCGGATTTGTTCAGACAAAGGGGGGGACCGGAAAAAGCACGCTGGCCGTAAATATGGCCTTTTCAAGGACTATGCACCGGGAGTTTGATTCTATTGCCCTGGTGGAACTGGATTCTCAGGGAACGCTCAAAAGCTGGTGGGACGAACGCCAGGAAATGAGTTATAATTGCAGAAATGTATCGTTTCATCACATTTCAAGCAGTCAGAAAGAGGTGTTTCAGCAGGGGATCAAAGCCATATCCGCCCATAATGATTTGATGATTATGGACATCCCCGGCGAAGGCACGGGGAAACTCCATACCCGTTTTGCCTGTGCATTCTGCGACCTGGTAATTATACCGCTGCGGACATCGACCAACGATGAAACCGCCTTTATGAATAATCTGTATCCGATCATCAAGCAGATTATTCAGGCGGTCCCGGAAAAGAGGGATAATTTTTTTGTGTTGCCGGTATTTGTCCATCCCCTGGTCAACCCCCGGAAATGTTATGAATACTTTGACGAGATGCTTCCGGCTTACATTTCATGTCTGGAGGCGGTGTATCCGAGCCGTGCGGTTTATGAAAATTTCAACCGTCAAGGTTTAAATCTACAGGAATATTCAAAGCTTGTTGAGAATAATAAAAAATATAGGCAACAGGTGGAACGCGCCATCGAGGACATTGAAAATATTTCCCAAACAATAATTAAGACGGGGAGAATGATTCATGGGTGAAGCCAAACAGAATGAAAAAAAAGTGGACCGCGCATTTGAGGTTGTTGAGGGCCTTGAAGGGAAAGGCAGCAAAGGTTCGACGCCTAAAAATTCGAAAACCAACAAAACGGAGAAGAAGCCGGCGGGCCGGTCCGGGCTTCGGTTTAAGTTTTCCATGGATGCTCTTGTGTCCGAATCTGACAGCCGGACGAGCAGAGACAAGAAACTGCGTCCCGGCGCATCCAAGCTTTTAAACATTGATTTTACGGTACCCTATATCTGGCGGATTCCAATTTTTGGTAAAACTGCGCTGAAAGTGGTCCGGCGAATCCAGCGGGAGGAGTATCCGGAATCGGTCCGGGATATATTGAGGTCTCTCAGAAAATGAAGATTTCTCCCTTTTTATAAAACCGTCACTTTTCCGAATCAAACCTGAAAACAATCTCATCCTCGCCGACAAAGCACAATTCCTGGCGAATGATGTATTCAAGGTAATTCGTATCTTTAGTCAGGCGGTCGAGTTTTCGGTAAAGGTTGATGCTCTCATTTTCTATGGCTTTGTTTTTTGCCTGAATTGTATACAGCCGCTCTTTTTTCCGGTTTAAATCAAGCAGTCCGTTATCGCCGAAAATGATGACGCCGAAATAGGCCACCAGGATAAATACGGTGGCGGCAAGCCCGATTTTTAAACGTGAAGGCTTGGTAGTCATGCCAGTGGTTCCTTTTTAATCATTCGGACGATATCTTTTAATTCGGGGCATTGCAGGGTATATGCGGCAGCCCCGTAAACGGCGATTCCGATGATAATGCCGCTGATAACACCCCCAAGAAGTCGGCAGAGGCGGGCGCCGGGCGGCAAGGGGAACAGGCCCATCAGGCAACCCAATACCCCCGCCATCAATAAAGCACATATCACGGATTTGCCAATAGATTCAATTATCTTTTTCCCTTCCAGTTCGCCTAACCGCTTCCGCAGCGTCCATACCAGCAGAAGGAAGTTGATCATCGAAGCCAGAGAAGTAGCCAATGCCAGCCCCCCATGGCTTAAAGGCCCCATTAATAGTAGACTCAACAGGATGTTCGCGACAATCGAGATGGAGGCCATTTTAACCGGCGTGATGGTATCCTGTAAGGAATAGAATGTGGAGACCACGACCCGGACGGCGGAGAATGCCCACAAGCCGGCGCTGTAGAAGATCAACGCATAGGCGGTCAGCCGCGTGCTTTCCGCTCCGAATTCCCCCCGCTGAAACAGGAGGGCCACGATCGGCTCCCGCAAGACAATCAGCCCGGCCATGGCCGGAAGGGTGATGAAAAAAATCAGCCGTACGGCATAACCGAAGGTGTCGGCAAGTTCCGTAAAATTTTTGGCCGCCGCCTGCCTGGAAAGGCTTGGCAATACGGCCACCGACATGGAAATGGCGAATATCCCCAGCGGGAACTGCACCAGCCGGTCGGCATAATATAGGTAGGAGACGCTGCCCTCGGGCAAAAGCGAGGCAAGGAGGGTGCCGATGAGGATATTGATTTGATAGACGGCGGCACCGAAAACGGCGGGGCCCATAAGTTTGCCGATGCGCTTTACCCCCGGGTGATAAATCGGCGCTTTTTGCCAGAAGCGAAATCCCTTTTTAATTAAAAACGGCACTTGCAGCGCAAGCTGAAGTGCTCCTCCGATCAATACCCCGATGGCAAGTCCGGCGACAGGCGTTTCCATATGCGGTGCAATAAACAGGACAGAGCCGATGATGGCCACATTCAAAAACACCGGGGCCAGGGCAGGGGCGGCGAAATGCCCGAGCGTGTTTAGAATGCCCATTGAAAGCGCTACCAGGCAGATAAAAAAGATATAGGGGAACATGATCCGGGTAAGCGTGACCGTAAGGGAGAACTTTGCACCGGAAAAACCCGGTGCGACCACGCGGACAACCCAGGGCGCGCCCAGTATGCCGGCAAGGGTTAGAACAACCAGAAGGATGGAGAGCATTCGCAGCGTGGATCGGGCCATCTTAAAGGCTTCCGCCCGGCTGTCGCGGGTCAGGTAATCGGTAAACACCGGAACGAAGGCTATGGAAAGCGATCCCTCTGCAAACAGCCGCCGCAGAAGGTTGGGAATCCGAAAAGCCACAAAAAATGCGTCAGACAGAAATCCGGCCCCGAAAAACCAGGCAATGACCATATCCCGGATAAACCCCATAACCCGGCTTACCAGTGTGGCAATGCCGATAACACCGGCGGCCTTGGTAAATTTCGTTTTTTCTGACGTCATTTGCTTATACCTAAATTGAAACGATCAATTTAAGTTATAATGTCCTTGACATGTTCGATGCAATCCGGTATCAAATCATGCCATTAAAAAAAATCAAAAAGGAGTGATACGATTGGCACATCATAAGTCAGCGATAAAGCGGAACAAACAGAACGAAAAACGACGGATGAGAAACCAGGTGGTTAAAACCCGGATGAAAACCGCTGCCAGAAAGCTTGCCCACGCTGAAAAGAACGGCGACGTAGAAGCGATGGCCGGTGAATTGCATCGGACAAAATCGGTGATCGATAAGGCCGCCAAAAAAGGGGTGATCCATAAAAAAACCGCTTCCCGGAAAAAATCCCGCCTGGCCAGACGCGTCAATCGCGCAGTCACCGTCTAAAACCACCGTTTAAAACCGCCGTTTAAAACTGGTCGGTCAACCGGTAATAGATCCGCTCTGCCGCTCTTTCGGAAAGTATGGCAATAGCGGATCGTTTATTTTGTTCGGTTCTAATTTTTTCAGGCGCAACATCATATGTATCGGTAGCTGCAATATCATTGGCGGACCAGAGAAGCCGGCCGTCGGGAGATGTCATTTCAACGTCTATATAAAGGGTGATGCTCTCCTCCGCCGGTTGATTCGGGGTTTCGTGGGCAATGGCCCGGATATGCGTGCCCTTGATGGTACCCGTTAAAATTGCTTCCGCCTCATCCCTTTTCACGATCTTGACAGTTTTAAACCGGGTAAACTGGTTGACCAGGTAGTTGCTTAAAAGCATTTCAATACCGGTTTCTCCGGATTTATTTTCAAATATGCTGATGTATACCTTGTGGATATTGCCCGGCAGTTCGCCCCCGCCCGAGAAGCGATAGCCACAGGCGGCCAGGCCTAGTAGGTATGATAATAAAATCAACGCTACTAAGGTTGTTGATATTGATTTGTGCTGTAAGTTTATCATGGAGTGTGTTTAAATTTATTTAGCGTTTTGAAGTTGTCATTCCAAGGAGCGCAAGCCTTTACATTCTGTCATTCCGAGGAGCGCCTGCTTCCAACCCCTGTCATTCCGAGGAGCGCTATCCTTCTATCTTTGTCATTCCGAGGAGCGCCTGTTTCCAACCCCTGTCATTCCGAGGAGCGCAAGCGACGAGGAATCTTTTATAGCTGCCAACTCAAATCATGCCACTCAGGGTTCATTTTATTCACCAGCTGATTTTTTTTATTTCTTCGCCATCCCTTTATTTCTTTCTCCCTGGTAATTGCTGACATTACATCCTTCACCGCTTCAAAGTATACTAGTTTGAAAACATTATATTTTTTTGTAAATCCATCGATCAATTTATTTTTGTGTTCATAAACACGTTTTATTAAGTTGCTGGTGATGCCTACATACATGACTTTATTATTCCAGTTTGTCAGTATGTAAACATAATACAGTTTCTCGTTCAAAAGATTTCTCGCTGTCGCTCGAAATGACAAATTAAAATACTCGAAATGACAATTTAAAATAATTTTTAATGATATCGGTTTATAGCTTGCCAAAAGCAAATTATCTCATACCACAATATTCACCAGTTTGTCCTTAACCACAATAATTTTTTTAATATCCCTGCCCTCGGTAAATCGCCGGACGTTTTCATCTGCCAGGGCTTTTTCCTTGATGGTGTCTTCGTCCGCATCCGCCGAAATTTCAAACCGGCCCCTTAATTTTCCGTTTACCTGTACCACCATCAACCGGGTATCTGAAACCAAGGCGTCCTCACGATATTCCGGCCACCATGCGGACGAGAGCTTGCCGGGCTCATTGCCCAAGGCTTCCCAGAGTTCCTCCGTAATATGCGGCACCACCGGCGCCAGCAGGAGTATTACCGATTGCACTGCATGCCGCATGACACCTGCGGAATCGGGATTTTTCATATCCAACTCTGTTGCGTACATGGCGTTTACCAGCTCCATAACCGCGCTGATCGCAGTATTGAAATGAAACCGTTCCTCGATATCTACTGTCACCCTGTGGATGGTCTGATGGGTTTTGGAAAAAAGTTCTTTTGCCGTATCATCCAGTTCATTCATGCCGCCGTCAAACGATTTGACTTTTTGGATAGTTTCGTGCCAGTCCTTTATCAGCCGCCAGATCCGGTTGAGGAAGCGAAATCCGCCTTCAACCCCCTGCTCGCTCCATTCAAGGCTTCGCTCCGGGGGGGCGGCAAACAGGCAGAACAGCCGAACCGTGTCCGCCCCGTATTCATCCAGCAAAACATTGGGGTCAATGACATTTTTCTTGGATTTGGACATCTTTTCCACCCGGCCGACCGTGGCTTTTTGATTGCAGATGCCGCAGTACGGCTGATCCCCTTCGTACCGGGTTTCTTCCGGATAGAGGAAGCCGTGCTCAGGGCATTGCACGGTTTCCTTGCATACCATTCCCTGGGTGAGGAGCCGGGTAAAGGGTTCTTTAAAGTCAACCAGGCCCATATCTTTGAGCACCCGCGTAAAATAGCGCGAGTAGAGTAGATGCATCACGGCATGTTCCACACCGCCGATATACTGATCCACCGGCATCCAGTAGCCCACCGCAGATGTATCGAACATGCCCGTATCATGGCGGGGACTGCAGTAGCGCTCAAAATACCAGGATGACTCCACAAACGTATCCATTGTGTCGGTTTCACGCCTGGCCGGCCCGCCGCATTTCGGGCAGGTCGTGTTGACAAAGGCGCCGGTGGTGTCAAGCGGCGAGCGGCCCCCTTCAAGCAGATCGACGTCTTCGGGCAGAACCACCGGAAGATCCTTTTCGGGCACGGGGACGGTGCCGCAGGATTCGCAATGGATGACGGGAATCGGGGCGCCCCAGTAACGCTGCCGCGAGATTCCCCAGTCCCGCAGCCTGTAACTGACCGCTTTTTTCCCCAGTTTGTTTTCTTCAAAATAATCGGTAATGGTCTCTTGGGCGGCCTTATTGTCCATGCCGGTGAACTGCCCGGAATTAACCAGAACACCGTCTTCAACATAGGCTTCTGTCTGGGCGATCCGCTCAACCGGCGTATCCTTCGGGCAGATGACCACGACAATATCCAGGCCGTATTTTTTCGCAAAATCAAAATCGCGCTGATCATGGGCGGGAACCGACATGACCGCACCGGTACCGTATTCCATTAGGGCAAAATTGGCGATATAAACCGGCATGCGCAGGCCGGTCATGGGGTTGATACACCAGGCGCCGATAAACAGGCCTTCCTTTTCATAATTGTCGAGCAGGCGATCAGAGCGGCTTTGAAGCGACATCCGCTCGACAAAAGCATCCACCTCGTTTTCTAACCCCGTCCCCCTTGACAGGGAGTTGACCAGGGGATGCTCCGGGGCGAGGCACATGAAGGTGGCGCCGAAAATCGTATCCGGACGGGTGGTAAAGACATCAATCGTCTCGTCCGAGCCTTCCACCTGGAATCGGATTTCCGCGCCAATGCTTTTGCCGATCCAGTTTTTCTGCATGGTGGTCACTTTTTCCGGCCATCCGGTCAATTTATGGCAGTATTCCAGGAGATCTTCGGCGTAATCGGTGATCCTGAAGAACCACTGCGTCAGTTTTTTCTGCCGTACCGGTTTGCCGCATCGCCAGCAGTTGCCGGCCTCTACCTGTTCATTGGCAAGAACGGTCTGGCAGGTCTCGCACCAGTTCACATACGATTCTCCCTGGTAGGCCATGCCTTTTTCAAGCATTTTGAGAAACAGCCATTGTTCCCATTTGTAGTATTCAGGTGCGCAGGTGGCCAGCTCACGGTCCCAGTCATAGCTGTAGCCCATGCGTTTTAACTGCTCGCGCATGGCGTCGATATTGGCGTATGTCCATGCCGCGGGGTGCGTATTATTGGCGATGGCCGCGTTTTCAGCGGGCATGCCAAAGGCGTCCCATCCCATGGGGTGAAGCACGTTAAAGCCGCGCATGCGTTTGTACCGGGCGATGACGTCGCCGATGGTGTAATTTCGGACATGGCCCATGTGAATTTTGCCGGAGGGATAGGGAAACATCTCCAGAAGATAGTATTTTTCGCGGGCCTGGTCCTCATCGACTTTGAACTGCTTGTTTGCATCCCACACGGTCTGCCATTTCGGTTCTATGCGTTTCGGATCGTATCGGTTTTCCATGGGTTGACTCTTAAGTTCAAGGTTTAAGGTACAAGGTACAAGGTACAAGGTTTAAGGTTTAGGGTTTAGGGTTTAGGGTTTAAACCATGTAGCGGAAGGCTTTAGCCTTCCAGGATTCTTTATTTGCTTTGTCATGCCATAAAGTTTCGTAAATATCAAGACGGATGGCGGTTTTGAGCGAAGAACCCGGCAACCCGCTTAAATTAAAAATTATTTGACTTGTTTGGCCTGATTTCATATGAAGGTATGCATTCTAATTCAAGGAGGGACCTTTTTTATTTCGATGAATTCTAAAATACTGGTTAATGCCGTCGATCCGGAAGAATGCCGGATTGCCAAAGTGAAAGACAACCGGCTGGAGGAGTTTCATATTGAGACCACCGCCCGGGAGATCACGCAGGGAAATATCTACAAGGGCGTGGTGGCCCGGGTGGAGCCGAGCCTTCAGGCCGTGTTCGTCGATTACGGCGCAGAAAAACACGGGTTTCTGCAGAAGCAGGAAATCCATCCGGACTATTACCTGGATGATCCCTCTGGGAATCAGTCCCTGAAAAACATCGTACAGAGCGGCCAGGAGATGCTGGTGCAGATCACCAACGATCCGTTCATGCACAAGGGGGCCATGCTTACCACGTTTATCTCCCTTGCCGGCCGTCACACGGTTTTGATGCCCGGCAGCAAAAGCCGCGGCATCTCCCGTAAAGTCAGCGATGACGAGGAGCGCAAACGATTAAAGGATATATTGGCCAAGCTGAAAATCCCAGAAGATTTCGGCATTATTGTCCGCACAGCCGGCCAGGAATGTACCAAAACGGCCATTGAAAAGGATTTCCGCTACCTCATGCGCCTGTGGAAAAACATCAACAAGCAGGCGGTCAAAACAGAGCCGCCGGCCCTGCTTTACAAGGATCGGACCCTTGTTCAGCGGGCCATTCGTGACTATTTTACTTCCGATGTTTCGGAAATACTGGTTGATGATGAAACCGTGTACAATGAAATCCGCGAATTCATAAGCATTGTTTCTCCCCAGCACAAGAAAATCGTCAAGCGGTATACCACGGACAAGCCGATTTTTACCAAATATCAGCTCGAAGAGCAGATTTCCTCAATTTTTGAAAACCGGGTGCGTCTCAAATCCGGCGGCAGCGTTGTAATTGAGCAAACAGAAGCATTGGTCTCAATTGATGTCAACTCCGGCAAAGCCACACAGAAACGCTCCATAGAGGAGACCGCTCTTGCCACCAACATGGAGGCCGCCGAAGAAATCGCCCGTCAGTTGCGGCTTCGAGATTTTGGTGGGTTGGTTGTGATTGATTTTATTGACATGCGGGAGCAGAAGCACAAGCAAAAAGTCGAACAGGCCATGAAGACCCAGCTTAAAGAGGATAAGGCGCGGACTAAGGTCGGCCGGATTTCCAGGTTCGGCCTGATGGAGATGTCACGGCAGCGGATCCGGCCGTCGATCCGGTACATTAATTTTGAGCGCTGCCGGCATTGCCAGGGAAAAGGCGTCATTCAATCGGTGGAATCCCTTGGTCTGAGTTTTCTACGGCGGCTCCGGCTGGAGACGTTGAAGGCGGAGATTACAAATGTTAAGGGGTTTGTCCCGCCGGAGGTAGCCGCCTATTTGTTGAATCGGAAAAAGAAAGAGATTCTGGACCTGGAGGTGCGCCGCAGCATCACCATCAACATTGAGGCGGATAATACGATGGTCCCCGGCGACAGCCGGATTGATTGGGAGTGATTGGGTATTAGGTATTAGGTATTGGGTATTGGGTAAAAAGCAACAGGCGTCTAAAGGCTTTCCATACATAGCGAGTGCTGTTAATGAAAATTTCGATTTGGAGTAAGGTATGGCAGCCGTTTTCAATGTCATTTCGAGCGAAAGCGAGAAATCTTGAACGTTCAAAGATTCCTCGTCGCTCACGCTCCTCGGAATGACAGGAGTTGGAGGCTCATGCTTCTCGGAATGACAGGCGGTGAGGATTGATAAAAAGCCATTATTAAAATTCTGTTTGGAAAAGTTAAAAGGCGTAAGACTTTTCAAATAGGCTGTAAGGAGGCTAACTAAATGTTTGATTTTGATTTAATAAGTACTGCATACGCCATGGGACAGCAGGGCGGGGCCGGCG
>JAGYOX010000088.1 GCA_018399235.1 Desulfobacterales bacterium
AAGTGGGCGTATGGATTCATGGGATTATTCCTTTTAAGTAACTTTGGGTATTAGGTCTTGGGCATTAGGTATTAGGTTAAGAAAATTAATATCTTAGTGCCTTCCGCCGTTGTCATTCCGAGAAGCGCAAGCGACGAGGAATCTTGTTTGTTAAAGATTCCAGCTAACGCTCGAAATGACAATATGTACATTTTTTTTGTTACTTTTTGTAAAAATGCCGCGCGAGCGGAATAAATCGCTTTTTAGAAAATCACCCTCATGATATCCTATTTTTTGATTAAAATCATTCCCAAAAATCAGGGATATTAAAACATAATGGATGTTGCAGGCTTTAACAATCCCGCTTTAACCATTGCTCTGGCCTTGGTGGTCGGCATGGTGATGCAGGCTATTGCGCATCACATCCGGGTGCCGGGCATTGTTTTGCTGCTGGCCGCCGGTGTCGTTTTCGGGCCCGACGGCGTTGGCGTGATCCGTCCGGAAGCTTTGGGCCCCGCCCTTAACATGATTATCGGGTTTGCCGTTGCGGTTATTCTATTTGAAGGCGGTTTAAACCTTAAATTCGGCCGTTTGAAACAGGGGCGGCGCTCAATCCGGTATCTAATAATGATTGGCGGGGCCATCACCGTTGCCGGCGGTGCAATCGCGGCGCGGTTTATCCTTGCCTGGCCCTGGCAGACCGCGGTGCTTTTTGGAACGCTGGTGATGGTTACCGGCCCTACGGTCATCAATCCCCTTTTAAAACGGCTGAAAGTTAAGCGATCGGTAGCCACCGTACTGGAGGCCGAAGGGGTGCTGATTGATGCCATCGGCGCGGTGGTTGCCATCGTCGCCCTTGAGGCGGCCCTGAGTCCGGCGCACGGCAGTCCGGTTATATGGCTGTGGCATGTGGTCTCCCGGCTGGGGTTCGGGATGATTTGCGGGGCTTTAATCGGAATGGGGCTGGTCGGGATTTTTCGTTTGCGGCGGCTGATTCCCGAGGGCACGGAAAACGTGTTTACCCTGTGCGCGGTGCTATGCCTTTTTCAGGGGGCCAATGCTCTGCTGCCTGAGAGCGGCATCGCCGCGGTCACCATGGCAGGCGTCATGATGGGCAATTTCAGCACCCGTGTCCTGGAGGATCTTTCTGAATTCAAGGAAGAGCTGACAGTGATGCTGATCGGCATGCTGTTTGTGCTTTTGGCCGCGGATGTCCGGATAGAGCAGGTCCGGGCCCTCGGATGGCCCGGTGTAGCCACTGTGTTGGCCCTCATTTTTATCGTCCGGCCGGTAGCCGTGTTTGCCGGAACGCAATTGACGGAGCTCAAATGGAAAGAAAAGCTCTTCATTGCCTGGATCGGGCCCCGGGGCATTGTGGCGGCGGCCGTGGCGTCGCTTTTCGCCGCCGGGCTGATCAACCGGGGAATGCCGGGCGGGTATGAGCTGCGGGCGCTGGTATTTTTGGTAATTGCCGCCACGGTTTTATCCGCAGGGCTGACCGGCGGTATCGTGGCTTCAATTTTAGGGTTGCGACGGCCCAGTAATTTTGGATGGGTGATTATGGGCGCCAATGAACTGGCCCGCGCGGTTGCCAAGCTCTTGAAGGAATCCGGCCAGGAAGTGGTGTGTATTGATTCCAACATCCAGCATTGCAGGGCCGCCGAAGCAGACTGTACCCGGGTGATATGCGGAAACGGACTGCAAGCCCGTTATCTGACACGGGCTGAGATAGACACAAGAAAAGGCGCCATCGCCCTTACACCGAACGAAGAGGTCAACTACCTGTTTCTTCAGCGGGTAAAAGCGGAAGTCAAGGAGATCTTTCTTTATTCTTCCCTTCAAGCAGGCAGCGCGTCGCTTACCGGGGAAATGCTCGCCCGGCAAAGCGCGGAGGTGATATTCGGGGTGCCGGTGGATGTGGATCTATGGACGCACCGGTTTCAACAGCGCCGCGTTTACCTTCAAAAATGGCAGTATGCCGGAAGTACATCGAAAGGATTCAATGTATTACGATATTCCCCGAAGTCCTTTGTCCTGGCAGGTGTAATTCGCGGCGGCACCCTGTTACCCGTCGGCAGCCGCCTGCGTTTTAAAAAAGACGATGAGGCCTTTTTCTTCGTTTTCGGGCCGGATGCCGAGGCCGTGGCGGAGCACCTGTTAAATGCCGGCTGGAAGCCGGTTGAGCGGCAGGCGGAGGAGTTCTTCTCTACCTCAATATGTGAACTATTGGCAACGTAACGAATTAGTGTCAGACACTACATCACATCATCAGCATGGGGTCTACATCAATGGCCACCCGGATCTCCTTATGGTTCAGGGGAAATCCCTTTTCAAAGATCAGGGTGCGGGTAAACCCATGCAGCGGCTTCGCATGGGCGGCTTTTAAGAGGATCTGCCATCGATAGCGGCTGGCAATCCGCGATAGCGGCGCCTCAATGGGGCCGAAGACTTGGATGGTTTTCTGAAATTGCGGGTTGGACTGTTTTACCCGCTGGCAGCGCTCGCCGATGATAGCCGCGTATTTTTTCGTTTTTTCAAAGTCCCGGCCGGAGATTTTAAGCTGGATCATCCGGGCATACGGCGGGTAGTTAAAGGTATTTCTGAACTTGATTTCTTCCTTGTAAAAGGTCATGAAATCCTGATGCCGGGCGGCAGTGATGCTGAAGTGTTCCGGGTTGTAAGTTTGAAGCAGAACCGTTCCCGGTTGGGTTCCGCGACCGGCGCGGCCGGCTACCTGCGCAAGGATCTGAAAAGTGGTCTCGCCGGCCCTGAAATCCGGAAAATTTAAAGATAGATCCGCACAGATAATGCCAACCAGGGTAATATTTGGGAAATCATGGCCCTTGGCCACCATCTGGGTGCCCACCAAAATGTCGATTTTCCGGTCCCGCAGATCCTTTAAAATTTTTACCAGGGCGCCCTTGCGTTTGGTCGTATCCCGGTCCATTCTGGCTATCCGGGCATTTGGAAAGAGCTTTTGAACCATTTCCTCGACTTTTTCCGTGCCCAGGCCCAGCTGTTTGATACTTGTCGCGCCGCAGACCTCGCATTTGGCCGTAGCCGCCCGGGTATGGCCGCAGAGATGGCATTTATAGGCATTGACGCCCTTGTGAAGGGTCAGGGTGATATCACAGTTCTTGCATTTAAGCGCTTCGCCGCATGAGGCGCATACGGGGTAGCTGGCAAAGCCCCGGCGGTTTAAGAAAAGAAGCACCTGCTCTTCGCGTGCCAGGGTTTCTTTGATTGCCGTAATCATGGGCGCTGTTATTATTCGCCGGATACCGCGCATCCCCTGGTGCTCGCGCAGGTCGATGATTTTAATATCCGGGGGCGGCTGCCGGTAAATCCTGTGCTTGAGATTCACCTCCCGGAATTTACGGCTGGTCACATTGTATATCGATTGGATCGATGGGGTGGCAGAGCCCAGCAAAACCACCGCCCCCGACTGTTTGGCCCTTACCACCGCCAGATCCCTGGCATTGTATCGACATCGGGACTCCTGCTTGTAAGAATTGTCATGCTCTTCATCCACAACGATCAGTCCCAGGTCGGTGAAGGGGGCGAATATGGCCGACCGGGCCCCGATGGCAATGGGACTTTCCTTGTTGATAATCCGCATCCACTGGTCATAGCGCTCGCCGGTGGAAAGTCCGCTGTGCAAAACCGCGATGCATTCGCCGAACCGGGCCCGGAACCGCCGTTCGATTTGCGCGATCAGGGCGATTTCTGGCACCAGGATGAGAACGGTAAATCCCAGGTTCAAGGCATTGGCTGCGGCCTGCATGTAAACCTCGGTCTTTCCGCTTCCGGTCACGCCGGCCAGGAGGAATGAGGAAAACCCTTTGCCTATCTCACGGGTGACGTTAGAGAGAACGTGCTGCTGGTCCAGGGTAAGGGCGGGGGGTGTATCCGGGGAGACCTTGTCGCCGAAGGGATCCCGGTAGACGGGTTTGTCAAAAATTCGAATGGTCCCATTATCCTGGAGGGCTTTTAAGTGCCGGGACGCGTTCGATGATACCCGGTTTAGCGATTTGGCTGGAACCTCGCCAACCGATTTAAGATGCTCCAGAATCTTTTTTTTGGCGTCTGACAGGGAATCGGTATCTGGTATATCCGGCTTCGCGCTGACATAACGTTCGGTTTTCGGCCGGGTGCGGCCTCCCCGGATTTCGCGGTGCCGCTCAAGCCATCCGCAATTTTCCAACCGCTGGATGGCAGCCTGGGGGACTTTTCGGCCCAGGTGCTTTTCCATTTCTTTTATCCGCAGCGACTGACTGCCGATGACTTCCAGAATCTCCCGCTCGCTATCCGTTGTCAAGCCATCGGCGGTTGCCCTGCGGCCGGCTTCAGTGCGGGTGATCGTTAAGTATTCGCCGAGATTGATGCCGCCGGGAAGGGCTTCAGATATGACTTCGCCAATGGGATGATAATAGTACTCGGATATCCATTTAAAAAACGGAATCATTTCCGCCGGAAACAGGGACTTCGAGTCCAGTATGTCTTCGATGGGCTTAATACCGGATATATCGGAGGAGGCAGCCAAGCCCAGCACATAGCCGCTTACCTTTCGGCTGCCGAAAGGCACAAGCACGCGTTTGCCCTTATCAATCATGGGTTGCAGGGGCTCGGGAACGTAATAGGTGAAGGTGCCGAAAACCGGCAGCGGGACGGCGACATCAATGTATGCAAAGTCCGAATTCATGGGCGCAAAGTATTCGAAATCAAATGTTTATAACTATAAGAAGGCAACGCCTTAATGGTATGAAGTAATCGATTCACGGAAAACTTTCAATATCAATTCCAGGCAGGCAGAATACTGAACACCGTTTAAAAAAACCATATTGAAAAAAGATATGATTTGGAGTATCTAAATTATTTTTATTTCTTTAAAAATCAAAAAGGAAGGCCACCCATGGCGGAAGAAATATTTCCCGATCTGTTCCGGATTAAAATCCCGCTTCCCGATACACCCCTCAAGTATTTGAATTCCTATGTGATAAAAGCCCAGCCCCGCAGCCTGATTATAGATACCGGGCTGAACCATGAAACCTGTTTGAATGCCATGCATAAGGGGCTGGCGGAAATCGAACTGGATCTTGATCAGGCGGATCTTTTTATCACCCATCTGCATGCTGACCATTTCGGCCTGGTAACCAAGCTTGCCAATGAAAATACGCGGGTGTTCTTCAACCGGCCGGATGCGGAAATCATCGAAAACTGGCAGGGATTTGAGCCGATGATCCGATATGCCGTAAAAAACGGTCTCTCCGAGGAGGCCCTTCGTTCATCACTCAACAAACATCCCGCCCGCAAATTCGGCACCGACTGGCGGCCGCCGCTGAATATTTTAACCGACGGCCAGCAAATGGATCTGGGACGATACCGCTTCACCTGTGTTCATACACCGGGGCATACCCGGGGGCATATGTGCCTGTATGAGCAAGATAAAAAGATCCTGATCGCCGGTGACCATATACTAATCGATATAACGCCCAATATTCAGTGTTGGACAGAGGATGACGACCCCCTGAAAAACTACCTGGAAAGCCTGGACAAGGTTAGGGCCCTGGATGTTGAGATGGTTCTGCCCGGCCATCGCCGGCTGTTTAAAAATTGTCGGGAGCGTATTGACGAACTTAAAGCCCATCATGCGCGCCGCCTGGAAGAGGTCCTGGATATCTTGGCTGAACAATCCCCGCTCAATGCTTTTCAGGCCGCATCCTATATGACATGGGATATTGAAGCCGAAAACTGGGAAGCGTTTCCTCCCGCCCAGAAATGGTTTGCCACCGGCGAGGCGATTTCGCACCTGCGATCCCTGGAAAACAACGGGCAGATTTACCGGGTAACCGAGGATCCGGTAACCACGTATGCATTGGTTGAGAGTCAAAGAAAGACAGTCTTGTAAAAAGGAAAATATGATCATGCCTCCCATGCCGATAAGCAAAAGTCCCCTATATAAAATTGTCAATCCCCAAAGTATAGCCATTTTCGGGGCTTCAAACCGGTATGGATCCATGGGCACCAACCTGTTGAATTCGATTCAGTCACTGGGCTTTACCGGACCTATTTATCCGGTGCATCCGGAAAAAAAAACAGTAATGAACCTGGAAGCCTATCTGTCTGTACGGGATCTGCCGGAAATTCCGGATCTGGCGATCATTGTGCTGCCAACAAAACTGGTGCCGGAGATACTTGACCAGTGCGGCGAAAAAGGGATCCGCCATGCCATTGTTGTTTCCGGCGGCTTTACGGAGGTCGGTGACGAGGGGAAAAACCTCCAGGAAGAGATCATTCGAATTGCCCGGAAGCATGGGATTCGTTTTTTAGGCCCCAACTGTATCGGCGCAGTCAATCCCTACCACCGGTTCAACACGACATTTTTTTCCTATGAGCAGGAGCCCGGATTTATCGGCATGGCCTCGCAGAGCGGGTCTTTCATCACCCAGATGTTTGACTACCTAAAACGTTTTGGTTTGGGATTTTCAACCGGATTCAGCGTGGGCAACGAGGCGGACATCGACCTGGTGGATTGCCTGGAATACTTAGGCGCGTGCCCTCATACAAAGGTGATCGGCATGTATATCGAAACCATCCGCCGTGGCCGCAAGTTTATCGAAACCGCCCGGCGAATCGTTCCCCATAAGCCGATTGTCGCCTATTATGCCGGCGGTTCGGAGGCCGGGCGCAAGGCCAGCCTCTCCCATACCGGCGCGCTTTCCGGTCCGGACCGGTTATATGATGGCGTTTTCCGGCAAAGCGGGGTAATTCGGGCATTTTCAATAGAAGAGCTTTTTGATTTTTGCTGGTGTTTGGGGGCCTGCCCAATGCCGGCGGGCAACCGGGTGATCGTTCAAACCAACTCCGGAGGGCCCGGGGCGGTGGCCGCGGATGTCTGCAGCCGGGAGGGGCTGGTATTGAATCCGCTTTCGGAAAAGACCCGGCAGGCGCTGTCAGAATATGTGCCCAGCACCGGCAGTGTCAATAATCCCATTGACATCACATTTGTGCGCAAGAATATGGATTTTTTCCTAACCATTCCCCGTATTTTGCTGGAGGATGAGAACGCGGACAGCCTGCTGGTTTACTTGTTGATGCCGGATCAATCCATCCGCCGCGCCATGGAAGCCCACGGGATCACAGGTGAAAAAGCGGTTACTGAAGCCAAGAAATTCGTTGACGAACAGACCCGGTCGGTGGCCGCACTGATGCGGGAAGCCGTCAAACCATGTATCGGGTTTTCATTTTATACCCGCGTCAATCGGTTTGTAAAAAACCTTCAGGACGAGGGGGTGGCGGTACTTCCGAGTCCCAGCCGGGCGGCACGGGCGCTTTCCGCAATGGTAAAATACGTCGAGCGGCGGGATAGGATGATTCAAAACAGTGATTGAGGTGCCCTGCTTCACTCTCTATCGTCTATAGGTATATACGGTTTCTGGTTTGATCCCGTGTAGATCTGCCGGGGACGGCAAAGTTTCTGCTCCGGATCATCCAGGTTTTCCTTCCACTGGGCGAGCCAGCCCGGCAGCCGGCCAATGGCAAACATCACCGTGAACATATTGGTGGGGATTCCCATTGCCCGAAGGAGTATACCGCTGTAGAAGTCAACGTTGGGATACAGGTTGTAGTCGATAAAATAGGCGTCGTTAAGCGCCACCTCTTCAAGCTTTTTGGCGATATCCAGCAGCGGATCATTAATGTTTAATTTGGGCAGCACCCGGTCGCAAATTTTTTTCATGATTTTGGCGCGCGGATCGTAGGTTTTGTAGACCCGGTGGCCGAATCCCATCAGCCGGAACGGGTCGGTTTTGTCCTTGGCCCGGCTGATCACCTCTTCGATGGACAGGCCTTCCTTCCAGATTTTTGCCAGCATCTCCACAACAGCCTGGTTGGCCCCGCCGTGAAGCGGCCCCCACAGGGCCGCAATGCCTGCGGACAGGGTGGCGTATATATTGGCCCTTGCGCTGCCCACGGTTTTTACCGCCGAGGTGGAGCAGTTCTGCTCATGATCGGCGTGCAGAATCCAGAAAACATTGAGCGCACGCACCAGGTCCTGATCAATGACATAGGGCTTGACCGGGGTGTCAAACATCATGTGGAGAAAATTGGCGCAATAGGTGTAATCCGGCCGAGGGTAGATCACCTTGTGGCCCCGCGATATTTTATAGGACATGGCGGCCATGGTGCGCACCTTGGACAGCAAACGCAAAAATATCATCTCGGTTTGTTCATCGGTTTCCACCAACTCCGGATAGAAGCTTCTGAGCGCATTGACCATTGCGGAGAGAATCCCCATGGGGTGGGAGGCCCGCGGAAAATTTTGGTAAAAATTCTGCATATCCTCATGAACCAGGGAAAAATCGTTTAGCATGACGCTGGTTCGGGTCAATTCTTTGCGGGTCGGCAGGCGGCCGTTTATCAAAAGATATGAGGTCTCAACAAAGGTTGAGTTTTCGGCCAGTTCCTCGATGGGAATGCCGCGATAGCGCAGAATGCCTTTTTCCCCGTTCATGAACGTGATTGCGCTTTTGCAGCATCCGGTATTGCCATAGCCGGGGTCGAAGGTGATATATCCGGTCTTTTGCCGCAGCATCCGGATATCAATGGCCTTCTCGCCTTCTGTGCCTGTAACGATAGGCAGCTCCAGTGTTTTTCCCTCAAATGTAAGAGTGGCATATTCAGTCATATTGGATATCCCTAAACGCTCATTCAATGGTCTATACTAAAAAACAAATATTTATAGCTCACTCAGGATTAATGGTCAAGGGGTTATGAATGAAGCCAACATTTCCCGGGCATGCTTGCGGGTGGTTGGGGTAATTTCCGCACCGCCGATCATCCGGGCGGTTTCCTCCACCCGGTCCTCGTGGCTGAGTTCTTCGATGAGTGTCCGGGTGCGTTTGGCATGGGTTTCTTTTGATATTTTGTGGTGGTGGTCGCCGAATTTGGCTATCTGGGCCAGATGGGTAATGCAGACGACCTGGTGCAGCCGGGAGAGATCGGCCAGCTTTTTGCCCACCATTTCCGCCACCTCGCCGCCGATACCGGCATCGACTTCGTCGAAGATGAGCGTGGAGGGGGTATCCGTATCCGCCATAATGGCCCTCAGGCCTAATATCACTCGGGAAAGCTCACCGCCCGAGGCAATGGCTGACAGAGGCCGCAACTCCTCTCCCGGGTTTGGAGCGATCATGAATATCGCCCGTTCCATACCGGTCTCCGAGATCCCGGTCTGGTTAACACATAAATAAGGGGATGGGGTTTGAGCGGCCGGAATTTCCTCAAAAACAACAGAAAACCGGGTATTTTTCATTTTCAGGGAGTGCAGTTCGGATTCAATCCGCCGGGACAGTTCGTCCGCCGCGTTTCGGCGCTTTTCGAAGAGGTCGCGGCAAAGTTTGACAATGTGGTCTTTTTTTGTTTCAAGCGCTTTTTCCGTATCGGCAATTGCGGTTGAAAGGTTTTCCAGGTCTGAGAGGTCCTGTTCGATTTTATGGCGATACGTAAATATTGACTCCAGGCTTCCCCCGTATTTTCGTTTCAGCCGGGTTAATAAATCCAAGCGGATTTCAATTTCTTCCAGCCGCTGGTCGTCAAAACTGATGCTGTCTGAATAGGATCTTAGCTGATCGGTGACATCTTCGATGCGGACGGCTATATCCGCAAGCGCTTCGGATGATTGGGAAAGCGCCGGATCGATGCCGGCGGCTTTTTCAAGGGACTTGCATATTTCGGCAATCCGTTCGGTAACGGCCCCGTCAGCGCTGTATAATGTTTCCACTCCGTTGCAGACCGTTTGATAAAGCATTTCAGCATGCTTCAGCCGCACCAGTTCTTCTTTTAGCAGGGCATCCTCTTCTGGGGTGATGCCGGCGTCATCGATTTCCTGCTTTTGGTATGTCAACAGCTCGATATGATCATCCTGCTGCTGGCTCGAATTTTGAAGGTCGTCAAGTTTCTGAATGAGCGGTATGATTTCATGATAGCATTGATAGACTTCATTGCGCAGTGATATGAGCCCGGCAAATTGGTCCAGGATCAAGAGATGCCATGACTCTTTGAGCAGCCGTTGATGTTCATGCTGGCCGGATATGGCGGCCAGGTTATCCGTGACCGAGGTGAGCAGCTGCATGGTGGCAAGCCGGTCGTTGACATAAATTTTATGCCGGTTATTGGCGGAAATGATCCGCCGGATCAACAATTCTTCTGAATCCTCATAACCATGTGATGCCAGAACCCTGCGGGCAGGACTGTTCTCGGGGAGATGGAACAACGCCTCCAGTTCGGCGGATTCCGCACCGGTCCGGATCATTTTGGCGGAAGCCCGGCTGCCCAGAAGCAGGTTGACGGCATTGATAATAATCGATTTGCCCGCCCCCGTCTCTCCGCTGAAAATCGTCAGACCATCTGAAAATCGGATGGACAGGTCATCAATGATGGCAAAATTTTTAATGAAGAGCTCACTGAGCATTTTGCTTCAGGTTTGCGGCCGGGTTAATATTATTGGTTAACTGTGGCAGGGGCTTAGGGGTTACCGTTTGGATTAGGCTTGAAAGTTTATTCTCCAGAACGGCATAGGAATAAAAGCGGCAGGCAACATTATAGTTATGCTCAACCATATGCTTCCGATACATTTCATCCTTTAAAACGGTTCGGGTCAGATCTACCGCTTTACGGTCGACATAGCCGTCGAGTTCAATGACTTGGAATCCTTTTGGCTTGATATCAATGGAATAAATGGAATATGCGTTGACCACAATCGGTTTGCGGTAATAAATCGCCTCCAGAAAGGCGTTGCCGAAACCTTCAAAGTTGGATGGATAGGTGACCAGATCCGCATGGGGATAGATGTCATCCAGGGTATATATTTTATGGCCTTTTTTTGTATATCCGCGTTTTTCGTCGATTCTTTTAGAGACAAAGATCGTATCAACATTCATAAGCTCTGAATATTCCCGAATCCGCTTCTCGTATCCGAAGCCCTCGTCCCCTGATGCATGCGAAATGATCAGTTTGGCTTTAACCCCCAGACGGCTGACCAGCTCGATGGCGTGCTCGATGCCTTTGCGTTTGATTACACGGGTGGGCTGTAAAATAAAATATTCGTCGTCTTTTATGCCGAACGATTCCCGTACATCTGATGCGAATTCATCCGGTGGCGGCGGGGGATTTTCAAAGTCCACGACATTGGGAATAATGGTGGATGAAACACCGGTGCGCAGCCCCAGCTGATTGTCCGCCGAGGAGTTGATGACCACGTGATGGACGGTGGGCAGATGGGGCGGAAACGCCATATTGAGGTACTCCCAGACTGAATTCGTGAGGAAATGGGTTCGCTCCCAGAAAAAGTCGTGGTGATGGGCGATGACCGGCATGCCCGTTTCTGAGACGAGTTCGGTGATGGCAAGGCCCAGCGGGAGGTTTAACGGGATGGTAATGGCATTTTCAGGAATCAGCAGATCAATGCTATATTTTCTGATGAAGCTATAGAGTTCGTCTTTTAATTCTTCCTTGATGCAGTGGATTTTTTGGGTCACCGACCTTTTTCGCTGCCGTTTGCCAAAGCAGTTTCGAAAGATAAACCGGATTTCCGGGTTTTGAAAATGTGCCTTTTCACAGCAGTAAGAACGTTCGGGGGGGGTGTCAAGTTCGCCGGCAAAGTAGAAGGTTTTAATCCCCTTATTCTCAAAAATTTTTGCCCATTTGAGGGTTTCCAGGGAGACGCCGTCCGTCCCGGCGATGCGGGTGGAAACAAACCCGGCACGCACGCTTGATTTGCAGAAGAAGCATTGACAATTGTCGGGGTGTGAATTCATTTTTTTAACATTCTTCAGGCGGTTGTTATTATTGGCCGATTAATTGACTCTTCCTGTTTGATCCATTATAACTTTATTTGAATTATTTCGGGATGATCATAATTTTAAATATTATATGTGATTTATTCCAATTGTCAAGAAAAGGGAATCTGCCGGGACTTCCGGGAAGACGAAAAGAAACGGATCTTGCAGAAGACTAAAATCAAGCGGATGGCAATGAAAACAAATAAGCGGAGTATATTTATCCGGATCGTTATCATTTTACTGTTGATTCTGGCGGGTTTATTCGGCGGTGCGCTGTTTTACGGTTCAAAAACGGTTTATGATTTGTTTGAAAACAACCGGCGGCTCAAGCAGGCCGTAGCCAATTTAACCCATGAGGATCAAATCGGCTATGCAAAGGTAGTTGCCCAGAAAAAGGAAGACGGGATGCTTTATACAACCCTTAGGTTTGTTGAAACCGCAAGGGGAAATAAGCTGGAGAAGATTCTCACACGGCAGTATACCATTGAGGGTGATATCGTCCATTTTGACGCCATCATTGTGACATTTTCCGATCGGATGGTGATGGGCGGCGGGAAACGGTCCCTGTATTTGTGGCGACGGGTGTATGGGGAAAATATGGCGCCGTCCGATGGATATCCGATTGAAGTCGCCTCCCGGGAACCGGCCCGGTACGCTGATTTTTTGAATAATTTACCCTTAAATGAACAGGAGATGTTCTGGGACGCCATATGGAACCTGGCCAATGATCCGGATGCCCTGAAAAAACACGATATCAAAGCAATTTATGGTAATGTGGTATACAAAAAACTTCGTCCCGGTTTGATCTATATCTTTAAAATCAGTTCAACCGGCCATGTGTATCCTGAGACGGTACCGGATCTTTAGCATGTTAGCGGTGGATCGTATGAAACAATGAATCTGCTGGATACTAAATAGTGTCGTTCAGGCACTAAATAATGCCTGGCTGCTGGAGCAGATCCATGGAAAAAGACAATATAGGGTTTTTGGGCCGGGATGATGTGGTTGAGCTGGCCCCTGGCCTGTATGTGATCGCCGGACGGAATAAGTCGAGGTTCCCTTTTTGTAATGCCTTTCTAATAACCGGCACAGAAACCGTATTGATTGACACAGGCATTGGCTACAAGAAACTTAAGGCCCTTGATGAGCAATGCCATATCGACCGGGTGATTATCAGCCATCCGCACCCGGATCATATTTCAGGTTTTGACCTGCTGAGGGACCGGATTTTGATGCTTCCGGAAGAAACCCCGGCAGGGGTTGATGATCTCTTTAAGCTGGGAAGACGGTTCACCGGTACGGAAGAAAACGGACGGATGTGGGCGGATTTTGCCCGCAACATACTCAATCTTGAGCCCCTTCGCGAGCCGGATGGTCGTTTTGGTGACGGGGAGGTTTTGGATTTCGGCGGTATCCAACTGGAAGCGATTCACACGGCCGGGCATTTATATGACCATTATTGTTTTTTCGACCGGAACAGCCGCACGTTGATTACGACGGACATTGATTTTTCAAGTTTCGGTCCCTGGTACGGCAACCCGGGATCCGCCATCGAACCGTTTATCGAAAGCATCCACCGGCTGATGAAATATCCCTATGAACGGGTCTGCTCGTCCCACAAGCCGTTAATTGAAGGCGATGCGACAGAAGATTTTGAAAAATTTCTGGCCGCTTTTGAACGGCATCGGCAAATGATCCTCAAACTATGTAACCGACCGACAACACTCCATAAAATGACAGAACAGTCCCCTTTTTACCATCATCGGCTGAAACATAAATCGATTCAATATCTATTTGAGCGGAACATGATTCGTAAAAACCTTGATTTGCTGATTCGCGACGGTCTTGTGGCAATGGAAAACGGGCTTTTTTCAAAGGTCAAATCGTGATTATTTTCTAAAAGTCAGTTTTTTTCTGGGACATATTTGCGAAAAGTGATATGTTGTAATTTGACAATAAATACGCAATTTATTAATATAAAATTTGATCGTCTCGTAAAAAGCGCTTTATTCCGCTGGCTCGGCATTTTTTGCAGAAAGGAACTCA
>JAGYOX010000089.1 GCA_018399235.1 Desulfobacterales bacterium
TTTTCGGTTCATCTAATTGGTTATATATGCTTGTGGGGGACTTCTCCCGCTGCATGGGCGTGGTAATGGGTGTGAAGCGTGGCTGACTCGCCGGCGTAAAAAATTCGGCCGTCGCGCATGCCATAGAAGTCATTGGTGGTTCGGGCGAGGAAGTTGTACTCATGGGAGACGATGAGCAGGGTTTTATCCAGCGTATTTAAAATGGAGACGATTCGGTCATTCGTTTTTTCATCCAAGCCCGTGGTCGGCTCATCCATGACCAGCACTGCCGGGTCCATGGCCAGCACCGTGGCCAGGGCCACCAGTTTTTTTTCTCCGCCGGATAGCCGGTAGGAGATCCGGTCCTCAAAACCGGTGAGATGAAGATCTTTCAGGGTTTTTAAGGCAATGTCCCTGGCTTCTTCAGGGCCGGCGCCCAGGTTCAAAGGCCCGAACGCCACGTCTTCCAGCACGGTGGGGGAAAAAAGCTGGTCGTCCGGGTTCTGAAATACCAGGCCGATATTTTTGCGGGATTCATGAAAATCCTTTTCCGACCGCATCTCCCGGCCGAAAAGGCGAATGGCGCCTTCGCTCGGCGGAATAAGCCCCATGATCATATGCAGAAGGGTGGTTTTCCCGCTCCCATTCGGGCCGATAAGCCCGGCCCGGGCGCCTTTATCCAGCTTGAAGGACAAACCGGAAAGCACATCCCGTCCGTCCGGGTAGGCGAAACTGATGTTTTCCAAATCTATAACTAAACGATCGGCGCCCATTCGAGCCCTCCCAATACGATTAAGCTGATGCCCATAGCGCTGCTCCAGGCCCAGTCCGACGATTTAAAGGCGAATTCATGCAGGCAGTAGAATTTGCCTGAGAATCCTCGGCAGACCATGGCCTGATGGACCCGCTGGGCACGGGCCGAGGCCCGGACAAACAGCATCCCCACCATATAGGCATAGGTTTTATATGTGTGCAGGTTGGTCCCGGGTTTAAAGCAGCGGATACGCGCCGCCCGGGCCAACTGCTGATATTCGGTCTCAATGACGAAGATATAGCGATAGGTCATCAGAAGCAGGTACACGAGCTTGTCCGGCAGACGCAGATGATGCAGCGCATACCCCAGGGTCGCCACCGGCATGGTGGCGACAAGCGCAATCAGGGCCAGTATGATGGCGTTTGATTTCAGCGTGATCAGCGCGCACAGGCGGATGCCTTCCCAGGATCCGACCAGCGGCCCGATTTCGACAGCCGGTGTGCCCTCAAAGGTCCAGGGCAGCACCAGCCATATAAACAGCACCAGCCCGTTTACTACGGCAAGCCGGCTCAGTACCTGGCGCACCGGCAAACGCGAGGCGCCGATCAGGACAAGCGCCAGAAAGACGGCAAAGAAAGCCGCTGGAAATCGGTTCAATATGGCGGTTAATATGCTGAACAGCCCGGCCAAAACCACCCGGAGCCGGGGATCCAGGCGATGGATGGGGCTGTCGCCGAAGGCAAAGGTTTCACTTAGCATGGGCTAAACGTTTTCTCTCCAGATTTAAGTTAGGGCTCAGCCTATTTGAAGCATGGACGGCTGCACCTTTTTTAAAAATGCTACGCAGAACATCGTGATGATTCCCTCAATGATCATGACAACGATATGGGCGGCAACCAGGGCCACCGATACCTCCAGGAACGCCTCGCCGGTCAGCATCAGGGCGGCGGCGGCGATCAGCGCGGAAACCAGGACCGCTGTGAATCCGCAGGCAAACGCGCCGGCCATGGCTGTGGTATGGCTCCTTGCGATAAACGGGGTGAAGAGGTAGTAGCCCAACACCGCCGGTCCGGCCATGATAATCGTGTTTACCCCAAGGGACGTGATGCCGCCGAACTGGAATAAAATGGCCTGCAGCACAAGGGCCACCGCAATTACCGGAAAGGCGGCCCAGCCCAGGAGCAGGCCCACGATACCGTTTAGTATCAGGTGCGCACTGGAGGGCCCGATGGGCACATGCACCAGCGATGCCACGAAAAAGGCCGCAGCCAGTATACCGGCCTGCGGAATCCGGTCATTATCAAGTTTTTTTAATCCCACCGCGATGCCGGCGACGGCAAAAGCCGCGCCGCCCGCCAGCACGGGAGCGGATAAAACGCCTTCTGATATATGCATTGTCCTGTTCCTTAATATATTTTATTATTCTGGTATGTTGCGCCGTTGTCATTCCGAGGAACGAAAGTGACGAGGAATCTTATGGTTAAAGATTTCTCGCTAACGCTCGAAATGACAATATATAAATTTTTGAGTTAGTCTCTGCAAAAATACCGCCGCGGCGGAATAGAGAGCTCTTTACGAGACTGTCTTTTTTGCGTCCCGGACTTTTCGCATTTTCGATCGGCCGCGCCACCAGAAAAAGACGCCTGATAGACCGAAAATCATCGCAATCCCCATCAATGCCTTTTCAGGCCTGGATAGTGCGCCTTGAGCTTTTTCAGGGCCGGATTCTTTGTTTAATTCCAGATTCTTGTCAAGCTGGGTGTTCAATGACAGCTGATGCCCCATCCCGTCGTTGACAACGACCCGCCAGTCGCCGGGCTTGTCCGGCAGAAAGACGAAGCACCCGTTCCGGTCGGTCCGTCCGGTTTGAAAGGGCAGCTTTTCATCCGCATGGGTTACCTCGACGGCGGCATACGCCATGGGCTCGCCGTCGTCATAGGATGCCTTGACCAGCATGCCGGTTTGCGGTGTTATACTCCCCTGGACCCCGTGGCCAAGGGCCGGCCCCGCATAAACCATCAAAATGACGCCGATGATCATGTATAACCATCCGGCTTTGGTTAGCGGTGTTCTTTTCAAATAAGTGCGCATCATCCGATCTCCTGTGTTGCCGTACCGGCACGCCGTTTTTCGTTAAAGGCAAACCAGGCGTAAACCAGAATCCCCCCCAGAATCGTCGTAAGGCCGAACAGGGCATTCAGTGGCCGGCTTTTAATGGAAAAGATAACGATCCAGAGGTTGCCCAGGACAAACAAAAGCGGCGTGAACGGATATCCAAGTGTTTTGTAAGCGCCGGTTTCATCCGGACGGGTATGTCTCAGCCACATCATGCCCAACACCGTGAGCATTGCGATAATGGACAGAGTAAACCCGATGTATATCAACAGCTCGTTGAAGGTAGCGGTCACCACCATAACAATGGCAATTGCGGCCTGAAGAAAAATTGAGGCGGCCGGGGTATGGCGTTTTTTGTTCAACCGGGCGAACAGGGTAAAAAAAACGCCGTCTTTGGACATGGCAAAATAGACCCGGGGGCCAGTCATGATCATGGCGCTTAATACGGATAGAATCCCTAAAGCAACGGCACCGCTGAAATAGCGGCTGATATGGTCCCCGAACAGAAAGACGGCGGACTTGGCGCCCACGTCCAGTACATCGCCCATCTGATCCGCCGGCATGGCATAGACATAGATGCCGTTTAGCAGCAGATACAGGCAGATTACCATCAGCGTACCTACCGCCAGGGAAACCGGGATGTTGCGCCGGGGATCTTTGATCTCCCCGCCCAGGTAGGCGGCCGCGTTCCAGCCGGAATAGGCAAACGCCACGAAGATCAGCGAAACCGCAAACGCCTCCATGGAAATTCCCTCTGATCCGCCTGCAGGAACGAAATGCCGGGCCGATCCGTTGCCGAAGAGGAACCCTGTAATGATAAAAACGGTGATCAGGCAGATTTTAAAAAGGGTCAGACCGTTCTGGACCCGGCTGCCGGTAGCCAGGCTGTGATAATGTACCAGGGAAAAAACAATGATCATCCCCACGGCCACCAGGTTAACCCAGGAAAACGTGGCCATGCAGAAGCCGGCGACGGAAAGCGTTATCCCGGGGCTTGCTGGGATGGACAGGGCATGGAACAAATAGGTGGCAAAGGCGATGGCCGCTGCGGCGATGGGCGCTGAAAATCCGACGATCAGCGATATCCAGCCGGAAAGAAAGCCCATGGACTTGCCGAAGCTCTCCCGCAGAAATACATATTCCCCGCCGGCTCTTGGAAATCGAGATCCCAGTTCGCCGTAGCAAAGCGCGCCGCACAGCGCGAATATTCCGCCTACAAACCAGCACAAAAGCAGCGAGCGTGGATTGTTGAGCTCTGTCATAATATATCCGGTGGTGGTAAAAATGCCGGTGCCCACCATGTTGGCAATGACCAGAATGGTTGCGGTGAAAAGCCCGATTTCGCGGCTCAGGCCATTGCCGTTGAGTCTGTTTTTCATGTTGATGGTCTGCCTTTATATTTAGAAATCGAGCGTCAGCGAGGTGCAGTATGAAAACGTGTCGCACAACTCCTTATTGGGGTACGGCATTTTATGTCTGGCGGTGAACATCCAGGGGCCGTCGGCCGTCAGTTTGATCCGGGCAATGCCGTCAGCATCGGTTTCGACTGCGTCGGACCCATGATTGTGCCCTTGGTCATGCCCTTGAGGATGCTCCGCATCAGCGGCCGCCGGTGTGACCGAGGCGCCGGCTAGGGGCTCTCCTTTGAAGAAAACCTTCAGGGAGATCGTTTCGCCCTCGGCAATCCCTGCCGGATCCTTGGCAGGAATTACTTCCAGTTCGTATGCGTCGGCTTTGGCGGACCGCCATTGCCCGCCCCCGCAGCGAATGGCGGTCATGGCTGATATCCGAAAGGCAAAGCAGGAGACCACGTTTTCCAGTGTCTGTTTGTTGCCCAGGCTGCGGCCCTGGGTGGTGTTGGATACGAACCCGGGCTTCATCGCCGCATATAGCCAGTAGGTGCCCTTCTGCTCAGGGGTAAACGTATAGGTGGACGGGGAAAGCGCCTGGCAGTCGATCTCACTGCCATCCGGAGAAACGGCGTAGACGCGCTGAAGCCGGCCCTGTTTTTCCATTTTCCCCTGGGGATAGTGGTGGCCGAACCCGATGGTGAGGGTTACCGTTTCCCCCGGTTCCGGCGAGGTTTTGTCCGGGGTCAGCCAGAGCATATGCGCCTGCGCGGATGCGGCAATCAGAAAAAAAACCATAAGGCTCAGTGTCGTTATCAATCCGTATTTTTTCATTTGTTCGTCTCCTTTTTTAAATAAGATCGAATTAATCGGCTTTTTCATACCGGTTCACCAGAAAATCACCTACATAGAACATATACTCGAACGCGAGATCCTCGTCCGCTATTTTGTCCATAATCGTATCCAGCGTGCCGATAATCACCCCTTCCCTGTCTTGGTAGCCGGCGTGTTTGACAATGGCGGCCGGCGTGTCCGCGGGATAGTGGGTTTTTAATTTGTTGACCACCTTCTCCATATCCATGAACATGGTAAAAAACGCCATGGTGGCCTGGTGCCGGGCAAGGCTTTCAATCCGGTCCGGCCCATGGTAATCCTCCCTGCCGAAGGTGGCCGTTAGAATAACGGAATGCGCTTTGATGCCGGATGTAACGCCTTTCTCCAGCGCGGCATTGGCCGAGTTAAAGCAGCTGACCCCGGTTACGATTTCGGGGTTTAAGTCTTCAAAGGCTTCCAAGTACCACATATTCGGTCCATAGATGGTCGGATCTCCGCTGCAGAGCACGGATACGGTCTTGCCCTGTTTGACCGCATCCCGGATGATCCCGGAAATTTTTTCAAACTGGACCATTTTCTCGTCATAGTCAAAGCGCTTGTTGTTTTTGAACTGCTCGCGGGTTTTGCCGTAGACGGCGAAAATTCCGAACCCTGGATCATGGATTTCCTTTCCCTGCAAGAGAATGGGGAACTTGTCCCGGGTCCGCTTTCTGCAGAAAACGATATCGGAATCCTTGATGGTATTGACGGCCTTCAGGGTGATGTTGCCCGGGTCCCCATTTCCGGTGCTGACCAGGTAGAGCTGTGTTTTTTCTATACCGGCTGCGCAAACGGCAGGCGGGGCCAGCCAGGAAATCGTCAACAGAATCATTGTTAGAAAATAAAATAAGGAAAATAGGGTCACCGGTTTTTGCATGTGTTTAGCTCCTTTGTCTAAAATTCAAAACTGACCCCCGTGCCGACGGTAAGGTCTGTTCCCGGGAAGGTGCTGGTGCTTCGATAATGTTCATCGAGCAGGTTGTTGGCATAAAGTCTTACCACACCTTTGCGGATGCCCTTCCACTCCTTAAAAAGGGTGTGCTTAATCGAAAGGCCCACCAGGCTGTAAGAGTCAATTTCGGTTCGATAGGTCTCGTAAACATCCTCGGAAATTTCTTCGACCGTCTCGGTTACCTGATCATCCTGGTATTCGAAATCCACGGTAATACTTGTGCTATCGAATAGTTGATAGGTTAATTTCGCAAAGACAAAATGCTCGGCCCGCTCATCGATTTCTTCCTTTGCGGAGGCTTCGTATTTGTCGCCATTATACTCAAAATCCTGCCAGGCGTAGCCCAGCAGAAAGTAGAGGTCATCGGTCAGATGCCCGTTGATTTGTAGTTCAATGCCCTCCCGGGTGATTTCCTCCAGATTGACATGGTAATCCTTCCATTCCTCTCCGCTGCCCCTTACCGATGGGGGAACCCATCCCCCCCTCTCGCGTATGCCGTATTTCGGGTCTACATTCTCGGCCATGTAATCCTCGATTTCATAGTAGGCATAGTTAAATTTCATATGAATGTCTCCGAACAGGCGGCGATTAAAAACCAAATCATAGGCCACGCCGTGCTCGGGATCCAGCCAGGCGCCCGCGGGTTTTCCCTGGGGGTTGTAGTCGCCGTGGTAGTCCGGCACCCGCCAGATTCGGCTCACTCCGGCGGATATCGATGTGTCCCGAAGGCTTTCGGCCAGGCCGTCCAGTTCATAGGTCAAAAACGATTTGGGCAGCCATTGGGACCAGTCGCGCGTTATGTAATCGTCCTCGCCGGTAATGTAGTGCCCGTCGTCGGTTTCGTTGCCCACCCAGATGGTGTCATCTTCATAGCGGAGGCCGGCTGTCAGCTTCAGCCGCGGAATGATGGTCCATTCATGCTGGATAAACCCGGCCATGTTTTCAATTCGTTTCTTGTCGGCGCCGCCTTCATCATCATAGCCGTCATAACATTGCTCTATCTCCATGCCCATCGTGGTCACATGGCCTTCGGCCAACTGAAATTCATTGGAAACCTTACCGCCCTGCTGCCGCCATTCCGTTATCCATGAATCATAGTAAATCCCCTGGTCGTGATCTTTTGAGTTCACCCAATCCCACTTGGCGTTGTCGCGGTCTTCCTCCCCGTAATAGGCATTGGCCCTCCAGGTACCGAAGGCACTAGGCAGCTTCAGGTTCAGCCGGAAATTGGGGGAATGTTTGTCCCAGGTGGGGTCTTGCCACTTGTAGAAGCTACGGCCTTCGGCTTTGACCTTGGGATAGCTGTTATCATAGTTGCTTTCCGGATCATCGGGGTCATTGATCACCGGCCGTTCACGGTCAAGATTCGCGTAGGAGGCCGTAAGGGCTATGTATCCGTTGTTGGGAAACAGATAGCCGATGCGGCCGAACATGGTATCGAAATCGGCCTCGTTATGGCGCAGATAGCCGTTGGTCATATATTTCTGGTAACCCACATCATAGGTAAGGTCCCCGAGGTTGCCCTGAAGACTGGCGCTGTGATTGTTCGTATCATAGGTGCCATAGTTGAGTGAAATTTTAGCGTCCGGTTTTAATGATGCACGTCGTTTCGGTGTTTTGGCGATAAAATTCACCACCCCGCCGATACTTTTGCTCGGGTAAAGCGCGGAATGGGGGCCGGGCAGGATTTCAACGGATTCTATTAAAAACGGGGGGAGAAGGGCATAGTCCACGACATGGCTTCCCCGCCGGCCGCCGGTTTTTCTTATAGTGGAGCCGTCAAGCGCAGTGACGAAGCGCTTGCTTGAAAAGCCTCGCATGTATAAGGTATCGTCATCCGGAACCAGGTTGCTGTCCCCCCGATAGTCGATGATTACCATGTCTTTAACGATATCCCCGACATTCTGGGGGGCCCCCACGCTTTCATAATCCTCCAGGCGAATAGTTGTTTTTTGGGGCTCTATAGTCACCTGCTGGTCCTTCCTTTCGGCAGTAACATCGATCTGTCCTACATCATGGACCGGCTCTTCGGCAAAGGCTGGGTTCAACAGCATGACTGCCGATAAAAAAATAGCGGACAAAGGTATTTTCACTTTAAAGTTCTACGTTAACTCAAACATTATTGTAATTTTCATCTGAAGCGGCCCGTCAAAAAGGTTGGACGGCGGCCGGGGAAACGGGCCGGCCGCCTTGACCGCATTCAGCGCCGCCCTGTCCAAATCCGGATGCCGCGAGGATTGGACAATTTCAACCGATGCCACCCGGCCGTCCGGATTAAGTGTAAATCCAACCACCACCCGGCCTTCGACCTGCTTTTTCTGGGCGGATGCCGGGTATTTCTTGCGGCTTTCGATCTTGAGCCGCAGCATGTCAAAGTAGTCGCCTTGTGTCAGGTAATTGCTTGAGCCGGCGGCAGCCCCTTGCCAGTCCGCGACACCGGAGGAAAGGCCGGAGGTATCAGGCATTGCGATTTGCTCGGTAATGGTCTCCGGGCAGTCGGCCTCCACCGGGTCTATTTTCATTTGCGGTACATGTTGTTTGCGGACATCAATTTTATTGATCTCGTTTACCTTCGGGGTCTCATGGCGCATCCGGGGCCGGGGGATCGATCTCTCCTGAGGCTCTTCCTGCCTGACGGTCAACTCGATGACCGTCAGGGCATTGGATCGGTAAATGCCCGCGATATGCAAAAATATGACCAGATGAATCCCCAAAGAGACGGCAATCATCACCCGAAGAATCCAATTGGGCTGTTTTTTTTCTTTTTCAGGCGTCACGGGTTAAAAGCCCTTTTCCGTAGCCAGGCATAGCCTCCCGGCACCGGCCGCTTTCGCAATATCCATGACTTTTACGGCCTTGTTCAGGATTACCCGGCGGTCAGACTTGACCACCACCAGGCGGTTTTGGTCTTTGCCGATCATCTCTTTCAAGCGGCTGAACAATTGATCAAGCCCGACAGGCTTGTCCATGAGGTAGGCCTGTCCGGACTCATCCACATAGATGGTAATCTCCTTCTGCACCTGGGGTGCCGAGGCTTTTGCCTGGGGCAGCTTGATTTTAATGCCTTCATCCACCATGAAGTTCGTGGTTAGCAGAAAATAGATCAGCAGCATGAAGACGATGTCGATCAGCGAGGTGAGCGGCGCCTGAATCTGATACCGTTCACGTTTTTTAAAGGTTAGTGCCATGGGTTGAATCCTTGTTTTTCTCTGCGTAGGCTTTGTGTTTGGTGGTTATGGCCTTTAAAAAGGCGACAGACCCCTCCTGGAGCTTGGCCTCATATTTTTCAATGCGCGAAATCACATAGGAATGCGCCACCATGGTGGGAAGCGCCACCGCAAGACCAAGGGCGGTAGTCAGCATGGCCTCCCAGATGCCGCCGGCCAATACCGCGGCGTTAACTTTGCCGCCCATCTGCTGGATAACCATAAAGGCTTTGATCATGCCGATAACGGTACCAAGGAGTCCAAGAAGCGGGGCAATATTGCCGATGGTGGCCAGCGCCTGGGTATACGAAGAGAGTTTGCGGACTTCCGTATCCGTTGCCTGCGATATGACGGATTCCAGGATCTCCCGGTCCTGATCCCTAACCCCCATCGCCTGGGCCAGGACCTGGCCCATAGGGGAACGGCTTTTGACCGCTGTTTCATAGGCGCCCTGGGCGTTTCCCTTGTTAATGAGCGCCACCACCTTTTCCGTAAGTCCCGCACCCCGGCTTCTCAGCCGGGCGAATTGGATCAGCCGCTCGGCGAATATGGCCAGCGCCAGCACCGAGCAGAGAAGTATCGGAATCACCAGCACGCCGCCTTTACTTAAGAATGCAATCATTGGTTTTCCTCCGAATCGGTTTCTGTTTGTTTATCCGGCGCCCCCGTATCGGCTTCGGCTGCCTCGCCTTTCACAATATCCGGGGTGCCGTCATAGTCCAGGTCCTTCTCCTTTTTGATCAGGGCTTCGGATTCATCATAGGTTTCCCAGAGGTCCGGCTTGCCGTCGGCGTTGGTATCCTCACAAACCCTTGTAATCCGGCTATCGGTATAATAGAACCAGACATCCGTGGCGCCGTCCCCGTTTTTGTCTTTTTCCGCCCGGATCGGGTTCTCTGCTTCATCATAGAACCATACCAGGTCCGACTGATCCGGCTCGCCTGCATATTCAATGGATTTGACCAGCTTTTCCGAATCGTTATAGAATTCCCGGTAATCCATCCGGCCGTTGCCGGTTTCGTCAATGGCCTTTTGTCTTAACACGCCGTCTTTATAAAGCAGGCGAGCCTCTGGCATCCCGTCGGCATTGACATCCTGCTCCATGACCATGGACCATTCCGGCCGGTCAAACCACTGGGTAATTTCAAAATGCCCGTCATGGTCCGAATCCTTCTCAAGTTTTTGCTTTTCTTCATCCTTGTAAAAGGCACGTAGATCAACCTTGCCGTCTTCATTTTCGTCCTTTTCAATTTTGGCCAGCCGGCCGTTTTTATAAAACTGCCAGGTATCGAGGGTCCCGTTGTAATCGGTATCGCTTTCCGTTCTTTCCTTTTCTTCCTTCGCATTGAAGTATATCGTGAGGTCCGGTTGGCCGTCCTTGTTCTCATCCTTGGTTTGGCGGCGGATTTTTTCTTTTTCAAAATATGTCACCGTCTCCAGGAATTTATCCCCGTCCGCATCATATTCCATGCGCACCGGTTTGCCTGCCTTGAAATACCGGATGCGATCAATGATTTCTCTATGCCGGCTGTCCTCTTCGATTCTTTTGACCTGACCCTCGGCATCGAACCAGATGAAAGTGTCGCGGGTGCCGTCAAAGTTGCTGTCCTTTTCCTGGATGAGCGGTCTCCCTTCTTTTAGACGGGTGAAGATGTCAAACCGGCCGTCCAGGTTGGAGTCCTTTTTCTGGCGGATCGGCTCGTTGTTTCCAAAGATCGTGATCGAATCCATGCGTCCGTCATAGTCGGTATCCTTCTGCTGGAGGGCGATCCCTCCGTTTTTATAATACCGCGTGGTTTCCATTTTCCCGTCTTTGGAAAGATCATGCCGGCTTTCATCAGGCAGGCCTTCGGCATTATAAAGGACAATCTGCTCCATTCCGCCGTCTTCGTTTTGGTCCACCAGCCGGGCAAGGGGCATGTCGGCATGATAGGTCTGCCAAACGTTATTGGTGCCGTTTTCATTCGTATCCTTGGTTGAAAAAACCAGGCTGCCGTTTTCAAAATGATAGATCGTGTCGAAAAAGCCGCTGTCATTGGTGTCTGATTTCATCTTGAGCGGCTGTTCATTTTCGTCAAAGAGGGTGATGCGCTTGACTTGGCGGTTTTTGTTGAAGCGTTCCTGACGTATGCGTTTTCCTTCGGCAAAATAGTCGATGCAGTCGATCTGACTGTCCTCATCGGTGTCTCTTTCGATGCGGATAATGGTTTCATCCTCATAAAACTGGAAGTGGTCCATTTCGCCGTCTTTATTGTTGTCGATGTCAAGGCGTTTGACCCGGCCCCTGTCATCAAAATAGACGATCCGGTCGATGATGCCGTCCTCATCCGTGTCTTTTTCAACTTTTTTGCTGGTATCCGCTGTGGCTGGATCAATCGAAGAAAAAACGAGAAGGACAATAATCAACACGAGCAGACCGGCCGAAAGCCGATGCCGGGCTGAATAATTTTTCATTTTATGCTGCTTATGCTGCATTATTCGATTTCCTGTATCTTTCCCTAATTGTTAAAAGGGAGGTAGGAGATATCATTCCGTTCAGGCGCTAAATCGAAAATCGCTTTCGGCTTGAAGCCAAAAAAAGCCACGAAAGAAAACACAGATATCCATCTTATCTGCCTTAACCTTCGTGGCTTGATTGTGTATGTATAATTTTATTGAAGACTCCGCAAAAGCTTCGGCCTTTGCGGGTATTGGGCTTCAGAAATTTTCAAATTTTATTTAAACTATATTAATTATATACAATAATTTTAGCTGTCAATAAAAAATTGATGGTTTCATAAAACGGTTCACTTGACATGTAAAAAAAGTATGGCATCAAGAATAATTCTGATGGATGATGGATAATTAATATAGAACTGGAAACGATATTTGAATGAATTCTGAAAACAAAAAAGCCTGCTGCCTGGCATTTCTGGGCACTGGATCGGAGGTGGGCAAAAGCGTGCTGGCCACTGCCATGTGCCGGGTGCTGGCCGATCGCGGCGTGCGGGTGGCCCCGTATAAGGCCCAGAACATGTCCAATAATTCCGGGGTGACGCCGGAAGGGCTGGAAATGGGGCGCGCGCAGATCATTCAGGCCGAGGCCTGCCGTTTGGCGCCGCATGTGGACATGAACCCGGTGCTTTTAAAACCGACCGGCGAGACCGGTTCCCAGGTGGTGGTGATGGGAAAGGCGGTGGGCAACCGGCAGGCCAGAGAATATTATGCGGCAAAAGATGATCTGTTCGCCATTGCCTCCGCGTCGCTGGATCGCCTGCAGACGCAATATGAAGCCGTGATTATGGAGGGCGCGGGTTCCTGTGCCGAAGTAAACCTGATGGCCCATGATTTTGTAAACCTTCGCATTGCAGGCCATGCGGATGCCCCGGTGGTGCTGGTGGCGGATATCCACAAGGGCGGCGTATTCGCCCAGATCGTCGGCACCCTGGAATGTCTGGCCCCGGAACAGCGGGATCAGATCCAGGGGTTTATCATCAACCGGTTCCGGGGCGATGTGAGTTTATTCGATGAGGGGGTTAAATGGCTTGCCCATAAAACGCGAAAACCATGCTTCGGGGTGATCCCCTGGTTTGACCATATCCGGATCGGGGCCGAGGATTCCGTGGTGATTGAACGGCCGCAAACGGTTTCCGGAGATGCCTCGGGCAGGCCGGTAGTGGCCGTGATCCGACTGCCGCATATTTCCAATTTTACGGATTTTGATCCCCTGGATGCGGCTGGCGGCGTGGGCTTGCACTTTTTGGAACAGATGCAGGATCTCTCCCGGTTTGCCGCTGTTATCCTGCCGGGATCGAAAAACGCCCGGGCGGATTTAAGCTGGTTTAAACATTTGGGGTGGGCGGATCAAATCCGGCGGTATTATGATTCTGGGGGTCATGTTCTGGGGATTTGCGGCGGCTACCAGATGCTTGGCCGAAAAATTACCGATCCTGAAGGTCTGGAAGGCGACCCCGGCGAGACGTCGGGGTTGGGTCTCTTGCCGGTTGAAACCCGGCTTTCAGCCCCTAAAACCACCACACGTGCCCGATTTATCTGGGGCGGTGTCGAGGCTGAGGGTTACGAGATCCACATGGGTCAAACCCTGTTATCCGCTGGAAGCGAATGGATCAATGTAATCGAGCAAAATGGAAAGGCCGTGTCTTTTTTTGACGGCTGCGCATCTGAAGACGGCCGGGTGCGCGGCACCTATATGCACGGCCTTTTTGATACGCCCGGTGTTTTAAAAAAATGGCTGGCCGAAATCGGTTTGCCGGATTTAGAGGTGGCGAACGTTCAGGGGTTTGCCGCAAGAGATGCTCAGTATGAACTGCTTGCCCGTTATTTTGAGAATCATGCGGATGTAGACGGCATGATGGCATTAATGGGGATAACTCCCAAGGAAGAGTCGGGATGACTGCGCTTTATCTAAGCTGGACCCTTATCCCCTTGGCGCTTGCCATCGACCTCGCTGTCGGTGATCCCCCCTGGCTTCCCCATCCGGTGCGAGCGATGGGATGGGCCGCAAGCCGGCTGGAGCCGGCTTTTCGAAGGCTTCAACTCCCTTTAGAGCTTTCAGGGCTG
>JAGYOX010000009.1 GCA_018399235.1 Desulfobacterales bacterium
TTCGGCGATCCAGCAGGGTCTGAACAGCCGCTTCATCAAGCGGAATTCTTGGGGGGCAGCCGTTAATAACTACGCCGACGGCGGGGCCATGGGATTCTCCCCAGGTGGTGATTTGAAATAATTTACCGAATGTATTGCCGGACATTTTGTTTTCCTTATTTTGGAAAAGGCACTGAGGCGCTAAGGCACTGAGGCACTGAGGCGCTAAGGCACTGAGTGTTCAATGAGCGCGACGGAGTTTGTCAATCAGACTTTTTAGCATACGTTCAATTTCTCTGCTTTGTTCAAATAAGGCTTCAAAGTTTTTAGTGTTTAGATATTCCAAATTTTTTATGATCTCAAGTTGAGTTTGGAATTCAAACAAAGAGCCATTGGCAATTTGGAGGAACCTAATATAATCTTGGGAGGAATTTCTTCCATAGCCTTCAGCAATATTACTTGGAATTGAAATCGCACTTCTTCTAATTTGTGAGCACAGGCCATATCGCTCTTCAGGGGGTAATTCGCGGGTTACGTGATAAACATCTGTAACAAAATTTATCGCTTTTTGCCACACAACCAAGTCCCTGTAATTTCTAATCATAATTATTACCTTTACACTTAGTGCCTCAGTGCCTGAGCGCCTTAGTGCCTTTCCCTTATTAGCTTTAAAATCGACTTACAAACCTCATCCGATGTAAGGCCATCTGTTTTAACCACAAAATCCGAAACAGATTCATAATAAGGCGTTCTTTCTGCCAGCGTTTTGGTGATTTCCTGGACTATAGGGGCTTTCGTCAATGCCGGGCGAAAAGCATCTGATTGTCTGTCGTTTTTCATGCGGTTATAGATGGTTTTTGGGCTTGCCTGCAGCCATATAACAAAATTCTTTTTATCTTTTAGAGCATCCTGGTTATCCGGATCAAGTACGATACCGCCGCCAGTGGCCAGAACCAATTGGTTGCGGCGGTTAAGTTCAGCCAGCGTCTGTTTTTCTTTTTGCCTGAAATATTCCCAGCCATGATCTGCAACTATCTCGGAAATTGACATTCCGGTCTTTTCTACGATATACCGGTCGCTGTCAATAAACCGCCTGTCAAGCTTTTCGGCCAGCATGCGGCCAACCGATGTTTTGCCGGTGCAGCGATAGCCGATAAGATAAATATTCATAAGGCGTACAACCCGTCAAATACCTGCCAGAATTCCGGGAACGACTTGGCCACGCACCCTTCATTTTTAATTGATACCCCCGGTGTGCGAAGTCCGGCTACAGCAAAACTCATGGCTATCCGGTGGTCATTGTAAGTCTCTATTTCACCGCCGGTTGGTGTCCCGCCTGTTATAATCAAACTGTCCGCTTCAATTTTCGCTGAAATCCCGATCCTGTTGAGCTCATTTTTAACCGCTCGCAGCCGGTCGGACTCCTTGTCCCGCAGGTGCCCGATATTCCGGATGCGGGTTTCTCCGTTGGCAAAGGCCGCAACTACGGCCAGCGTGGGTACCAGGTCCGGCATATCCGACATGTCCACATCAATTCCGACAAGCCTTGCGCCGGCAACCGCTATGCCATCCTTTTCTTCCGCCACCCGGCACCCCATTTGTTCCAGCACATGGATGAACCGCACATCACCCTGCAATGACGACTGGAAAATATTGATAACTTTGATACGGGCCCCGGTTATGGCGGCTGCCGCCCAGAAATAGGAGGCTTGGGATGCATCCGGCTCAACAACATATTGGCCGGTCTGATAGATCTGATCACCTCTCACATAAAACTTTCCATATCCGTCCCTTTCTATCTGAATCCCAAAGCGGTTTAAAACATCAACCGTCATATCGATATAGGGTTTGGAAACCGGGCCTTTTTCAACGTGGATAGTAAGGCCTTCTTTGGTTAAAGGGGCCATTAAAAGCAGGGAGGATAGGTATTGGCTGCTGACGCTGCAATCGATTTTAACCTTTCCGCCTGTAACTCTGCCGCCGCTGATCCTGACCGGGGGGCAGCCATTGCCGTTTAGGGACTCGGCCGCCACACCGATCTGGTCCAAGGCTTCCAGCAAGTGGTTGATCGGCCGTTGTTTCATTCGGTCCGTGCCGGTTAATATATACCTGCCCTGCCCTAACGCGATAATACCGGTTAACAGGCGCATGGAGGTGCCGGAGTTGCCGAGTTCGATCGGTTCGTCCACAAGCCGGAACTCGCCACCCACGCCCTTTAAATCAATGTGTCCTGCAGACTTTTCCACGGCTACCCCCAGCCTCATTAATGCCCGCAGGGTATGCTCGGTATCCTCGCTTTCCAAAGGGTTATGGATGCGGCACCAATCCTTTGAGAGGGATGCGGCAATCAGCAGGCGGTGGGTATAGCTTTTGGAACCCGGCAAAGAAACGGCCGTATCCCTGATCGGTCCGGTTTTAATTTCCCTCATTCTCCAAGCGCCTCATATACGACGTTTTTCATTAAATCCACCGGCGCATTTAGCCCTGTCCACAGTTCAAACTGCCTGGCCCCCTGATAGACAAACATAGGCACCCCGTCAATAATGCCTGCGCCAATTTTTTCCGCCGATTCAAGCAGTCTGGTTTTAACCGGATTGTAGATAATGTCCATCACAAGCATATGGCTGTTTAATTGCTCCTGCGGGATCGGCATTCCTTCAATATCCGGAGACATCCCGACAGGCGTGGTATTGATCAGGATATCGCATGGCACATAGTTGAATTTTGCCGGAGGATGAAAGGAAGCCCCCAGAAATTCGGCAAGCTTTTCGCCTCTTTTTATAGACCTATTAATCACATGAAGCCGGCCGCCTTCCTTTATAATCCCAAAACCAATGGCCCGCGCTGCGCCACCGGCCCCGATAATGACAACATCTTTATCCTTGATGCGGGTTTTTTCAGACAGCGCTTTAATCGCGCCATACGCATCCGTATTATACCCGATCAGCTTTTCCCCGTCATTAACAACCGTATTCACGGCGCCGATATTTCGGGCGGCGTCATCGACTTGATCCAAATATGGGAGTATGGTTTCCTTGTACGGAATCGTGACGCTGAGACCTTGGATATTCAATGCCCGAATGCCATCCATGGCAGGGCCGATATCCCGGGCTTTAAAGGCCACATATACCCCGGGATGGCCTACCCTCGCAAATGCCCGGTTATGCATGAGAGGCCCCAGGCTATGCGCCACCGGATTTCCAATAACCCCATAAACAGGCGTAGTTCCGTTAATAACGGTCATACGGGTTATTTCTCCGTTATCGTTTCGTCAATTTTCATACCAAAATGCCGGCCGGCCTCTTCTACTGCCGCAAGAATTTTATCGCCGGGTTTTAATGAGACAATAGAGGCTGCCTTTCCATCCGGGTCGGTCAAACGAATGGTCTCCGCGTTCTGTAAAATGGTGCTTGCCTCCGCCCCCCCGATATTCGCCCGCAGCAAAACCAGCGGGCGCCGTTCAATTTTCAAACGGCCTACGGTGCCCACGCTGATATTACCCTGAAAGTCGGTGATCAGAATCTGATCGCCGGATTTTAACTCAGATAAATACCGGGTCTTTCCGTCCGCCACGCGGGTATAGGCATGCACCGCCCCCGCATTGACGCGGAATGGGCGGGGGGCAACATAGGGATTTTCAATACTTTCCGCATGAACCAGGAAAAGCGCCCGGCTGCTGTTCCCAACGAGCATGCCCTCGCCCGGCTTCATATCCGTGCAGGTATCAACGCATACCCGATCCCCCATGCCGGCCGGTTGGACGTCTATGACTTCGGCAATCTCCAACGGGATCTGATCCCCTTTTGCCTTTATCCAGTTCAGGGTTTTTTTCAGCTCTATTAAATCTGAACCCGTAAAAAGGATATGGCTGACCCCTTTTTCAAGAATTCCAAAGGCTGTCTCCGCCGCCTTCAGGCTGTCAACCGGAGCAATCACATCCGCCCCCTTGGCAATCAAATTTTCAAGCGGAATGATCGACCAATCGGTACTTTCAAGAATAACCCGTTTATCGCGGGCCAAACGGACGATCTCTTCTTCATCCGCCCCGCTTTTGATCTGATATATGATCACATCCTCATCCGGCTTTAAATCCCCGTCTTCAGCAATAGTTTCAATACGTCCCAGGGCTTTTACCTGCTCTGAATACCCCGGCGGAACCATGATGCCGTCAGCCCCGCCCTCCAATGCTGTTTTGACGATTTCCTTATCCCATGGATCCACTTTTACCCATATTTTTCGCATAACTGTCCTTTCAAATTTTACTTAGTCCCTCAGTGCCTTAGTCCCTCAGTGCCTTAGTCACTCAGTGCCTCAGTGCCTTAGTGCCTTAGTCCCAGAGTGCCTTAGTCCCAGAGTGCCTTAGTCCCTCAGTGCCTCTACCTATAACATTGCCAGCGCGTCTTCAACAGTTCCGTTTTCAAAAATGATATGGGCCATGGCACGGACCATAAGGGTGGGGTTATCATGCTGGAACACGTTGCGTCCAATGGATATCCCTGCCCCGCCAGCTTCAATAGAGCCTTTGACGACTTCCAGAATCTCCCGGTCAGAATTCATCTTTTCACCGCCGGCGATGACTACCGGCACGGTGCAGCCCTCCACCACTTCGCGAAAGCTCTCCGGGGAACCGGTATAAGAGACCTTCACCACATCTGCGCCCATCTCGCAACCTACCCGGGCGGCATGCTTTACCACGGAGACGTCATACTCATCCTTTATTTTTTCACCCCTGGGATAGACCATGGCCAGCAGGGGCATGCCCCAGTTTCTGGCTTCATAGCTGACCCTTCCGAAATCCTTAAGCATTTCTCTTTCCTGGCTGTCACCGATATTCACGTGAATGGATACCGCGTCCGCCCCCAGTTTTAAGGCCTCTTCCACAGAGCAGACCAATGATTTGGAATGCGGTGTTGGGGACAAACTGGTTGAAGCGGATAAATGGACGATCAGGCCGATATCACCGCCCCTCCGTCGGTGACCGGCTCCAATCAAGCCTTTGTGTTCAACAATGGCCGTAGCCCCACCCTCAGCAACCTTGGCAACGGTTTCTTTAATGTCGCTGATACCGTAAATCGGACCCACCGTCACCCCATGATCCAGGGGGACAATCAGCGTCCGGCCGGAATTACGGTCAACTACGCGTTCCATACGGATTTGCTTGCCAAGAATTGTCATCGTCGTTCTCCTTTCATTTGCTTGGGTTAAAAATTAAAATAGCCGGGTAGGATTTTCCGCCCCGGCCTTTTTTTAATAAAAAAAACCGCGGGCAGTTTTGATCCGCCCGCGGTTTTTGGTTTTTTTGCTATGTTAGTTAAATCCTATTCCCCAGGCAGACCTTTCCCGTAAAAATAATAGTAATAATAGTTAAAAAACCAAAAATTGAATTGAAAATGTCTGCCAGGCATAAAAAAAAATCCTATTGTCAAACAGGGTTGCCGTGTCCCTCGTTATTTGCTTTCCAATGTCATTAACTTAACACCCTACGCTTGTCATTTCGAGGAGCGCCAGCGACGAGAAATCTTTAAACTTCGATCAATAAAAAGATTTCTCGCTATCGCTCGAAATGACATATGAATTTATTTTGGAGTTTAAGTTAATGGCATTGCCTTGTATCTTACCTATCAATATAAATCAAATTGACGAATCAATATGTTTCTGTCAAGAAATTTTTTAGTTTCATTTTACTTAAACCCGGCTGCCAAACTCGGCGGGCAAAAATTTGGCTGCATTCTTCTGCATTTCCACGAAATCGTCTTCGCCCAGGCCGGCCCCCCTAACTACCCGCCCTGCCGTGTTGGAATCAATCAGGTCCGTCGGGGCGTGCGAGTCGGTATTAACCACCATTTTTGCACCGATTTTTTTTGCCATCCGGGCTACATGCCCGTTGGTTAAACAATGCCCTTTCCTGGCGGATATTTCTATCAATACGCCGCCGTCTTTTGCGGCAGCCATACATTCTTCGCTGATCAGCCCGGGGTGGGCAAGCACGTCCACACCCGCCTTGATAGCCGCATGATTCGTACCGGGCGCCACCGGCTCGGCTATGGTTTCCCCATGGGCGATGACAATTTTTGCGCCCAGTTCCCGTGACTTGGAGACCGCCTCACCGTACAGGTCCGGGGGGACATGGGTAATTTCAATACCGGGGATGACATAGATCCGCATTACCCGATTCAAGATTTCAGCGACTTCCACAATTTTGGGGATGATAAAATCAATGTTGGAAAAATCGCCGTGGTCAGTAATGCCAATAGCTGTCAACCCCTTGTGCTCTGCTCTTCTTGCCAGTTCCGAAGGAATCAGTGCCCCGTCGCTGAATAGGGAATGTGAGTGCAGGTCTATCATCTCTCTTACACTTTATATTTGCCAAAATCATCTGGAGACAGGTTTTTCAAATACTCTTCCCATTGTTTGCCCTGTTCGCTGTTATCAATACTTTCGTATTCTCCATCCTTGACTTTTAATCGCTCTACGACGCGTTCATCAACAAAAATGGCGGCTTTGAGCCTTAACGCCAGGGCGATGGCATCACTCGGCCGGGCATCCATAATAAATTCTTCATCCCCGGAGACGCAGTAGATCTTGGCATAAAAGGTATTATCCTTTAAATCACAAACCTCTATTTTGGGAACAGTAACCTTAACCGTATCAATAAAATTTTTAAACAAATCATGCGTCATGGGACGGTCAAAGGAAATATTCTGCAGTACCGAGGCGATTGATGCGGCTTCCAACAGTCCAATCCAGATTGGAATCGAAAAATCATCATTAACCGCACTCAATAAAAGAATGGGCGCGTTGGATGACGGATCCATGGCAAGGCCATGGACAGAGACCTCATGCAACATGTACATATCCTCCTTTGTTTTGTCGGGAGGTAAATTCCATTCCGACCGGAATCCCCCACAGGGAGTTGGAAAATGCTTTTTCAATCCTTACCTGTATAGTTTGTCCCTTTAAATTATTGATGTCAAGATTGCAATCGAGCCCAAAGGAAAAGTTGACGATTCGATTACCCCCCGTGCGGCCGGTCAGTTCAGTTGAAGCCTCATTAATAGGATATTTCTGTTTCTGCTGTTTCTTACTCTCCCCTTCCACAAGGACCTCGACGGTTCGCCCCACCATAGCCTCCTGTTTATTCCTGGTAATCGACTCCTGCAAGGCAAATAGTTCCCGTAGCCGCCGATTTTTTTCCGGGGGTTCGACTTTGTCTTTAAACCGTCGGGCCGGAGCATCCGGACGGTCTGAATATTCAAAGGCGAAGAGGCTTTCATATTCGACCTGTCGGATCAGTTCAAGGGTTTGATAAAAGTCCTGTTCGGTTTCCCCTGGAAACCCCACTATGATATCGGTTGTCAGTGCCATATCGGGTGCCGTCTGTCGCAGGCGGCGGATTTTATCAAGATAGGCGCCGGCCGTATATCGCCGGTTCATTCTTTTCAAAATTCGGTCCGATCCGGATTGAACCGGGAGATGGATATGGCGGCAGAGCTTTTCCAGACGTCCAAAAGACTCGATTAACTCCGGGGACAAATCCTTTGGATGTGAGGTCACGAACCGGATTCTCTCCAGGCCGTCAATCTCATTAACTTTTTTAAGCAGTTCGGGAAAGGTGCATAGCCCTTCTTTCATCCCGTATGAGTTTACATTTTGGCCTAACAGGGTAACCTCTTTCATGCCGGATTCCACCAGTACAGAAATTTCAGAGAGTATATCCTCCGGTGATCTACTGATTTCGGGGCCTCGCACATAGGGCACCACACAATAGGTGCAAAAATTGTCGCATCCCCGCATAATCGTGACAAATTCCGAAATGTTCGTTTGATGGTGCCTGAGAAGCGTCCTTGAATCGGTTTTTTCAATATCTTTTGTCATAGAGATGTCAACCACCGGGGCGGCCCGCAATTCTCTATCTTCAAGCAATGCCGGCAGGCGCCGGAACGCATGGGTGCCCACGACAACATCCACATAGGGGAAGCGCTCGATGATTTTTTTCCCCTGCTGTTGGGCCACACAACCGGCGACAACCATCCGTGCATCAGGTTTTTTTTGCTTAAGCCCTGCAAAGCGTCCGATAAAGCTTGCCATTTTCTGTACGGCCTTCTCCCTGATGGCGCAGGTATTGACGATAATCAGGTCCGCCTGCTCAACTTCATGGGTCTCTTGAAACCCATGGGCTTTGAGAATCGTCATCAGTTGGCCGGAGTCGTATACATTCATCTGGCATCCGATGGTATTGATATAAACCCGTTTTTTTTTGGTCATAATTTTGATATTACCTACATTGATTCGATCAAATACTCCCGGCGGAGATCAGCCAAAAGGCATTCCACCTCTGCTTCACAGCCGGGCGCGATGTGCAGCGCAATGCAGGCTGCCTGGGGTTCAATGGTCTCAACTACGGCAATCCCGTCATATGCATCGAAAATAAACTTAATAAAACATACCGCTTTTCGGTCCACGCGGTATAATCGTCGCTGCGTGGATTCAACCCGTCTGTTTTTATACATTTTAATAACGTAACATCCTCCCATCCCATAGGCAATAAAAAACAAAGTTGGAAAAACCATTGTTTAAGCCCTGATCTTAAGGTATACAGCGTCATATGAAAAAGCGGATAAATTTACTTGAGCCTGATGAAAAATTGATCCGTCATATCCAGCGCAAGGCCGGCTGTCATCCGGTTACAGCGGCTGTTCTTGCCAACCGGGGGATAGTCAGTGCCCCGGACATAGACGAATTTTTTAATCCCACCTTTAATTCGATTCACCACGGATTTTCAATGATCGATATGGATCGGGCGGTTCATCGAATAAGCAAGGCCCTCCTGAACAAAGAAAAAATATTGATCTTCGGGGATTATGATGTTGACGGCATTACATCAACAACCCTTCTTAAAGAGTTTCTGAACGGGATCGGTGCCGATGTTTCTCATTACATTCCGCATCGGATCGATGAGGGCTACGGCCTTAAGCCCTTTCATGTAGGCAACATAGCAAAAAAACGGGGGACCGATCTTATTATTACCGTGGATTGCGGCTCCGGCAGCTCTGAAGCCGTCGCTGAAGCCAACCGACTGGGGATCGATGTCATTATTACGGACCATCACGCCATTTCTGATCCAATGCCGCTCGCAGCAGCAGTCGTCAACCCGCAGCGTTGCGATTGTCCCGCAGGCGCTCAATGCCTGGCAGGCGTGGGGGTTGCGTTTATTCTGCTGGTCTGTCTGCGCAAACACTTAAGAGAAATCGATTACTGGTCCAAGTATGAGGAGCCTAATCTAAAGGCGCTCTGCGACCTGGTTGCGTTGGGCACGGTGGCGGATATTGTCCCCCTTGTTAATGAAAACCGAATTTTAACAAAAATTGGCCTTGAGGTCATCAATAAAAACCCTCGCCCCGGTATCCAGGCGTTGCTTCAAGCCAGCGGTATCAGCAAGCCTTTTATATCAGCTGAAGATATCGCCTTTCGCCTTGCGCCTAGGCTTAATGCCGCCGGCCGGATGGATCATGCCAATCTGGCGGTCGAGCTTCTGGAATCCACAGAATTTGAAAGCGCAACGCGTATTGCTGATTCCATCAATAAGCTGAATACACATCGCCAAAGCACTGAAAACCGTGTTTTCAGGCGAATATGCATGTACCTTGAGGAAAATCCGGAGCTGCTCAGCCGAAAATCGATGGTGCTCGCAAGTAATGAATGGCATGAAGGAGTTTTAGGGATTGTTGCCTCTCGATTGGCAAGGATCTACTGGCGACCGGTGGCCCTTTTATCGTTCAAAAACGGATTGGGCAAAGGCTCGGCAAGAAGCATTCCATCAATAAATCTATATCAGGCCATCTCTGAATGCGATAGCTATCTGGATCATTTCGGGGGGCATCCCATGGCAGCCGGTCTCAGCCTTCACGTTGAGCATCTGGATGAATTCAAGGAGGCGTTTGAATCAGCCGTATCGGAAATGGCCCCGGCGGATGCGTTTAAGCCGTTTTTAGATATTGATTATGCCTTGAAACTGGATATGATCTCCGATGGGCTAATCGATGAACTAGAGCGGCTTCAGCCGTTTGGGCCAAAAAATGAAGAGCCCCTGTTTTGCGCCAATGATATTGATATTGTACACGCCAAATCCGTGGGGCAGGGACACAAACGATTTATTTTAAAACAGCGGCACGCAAAAGCCCAAAAAACCGTTGAGGGCATCTGGTTCAATATCCCGGATGAATGCCAGGCATTAAGCGGTTTTTCTCAACTCGTCTTTAAACTGAGGTGGAACTACTGGAATGGCGATAAGCGGGCCCAGCTAATGATTGAAGAGGCGTCAACTGATTGAAAAAGGCCATGGAGTTTTCCCTTGAAATCATTTATGCTAAAGATTATGATGCGTTTCAACAAAATTAAATATATAGAGGACAACGATCATGTCAAAGCGATTTCGACCCAGCAATCGCGGAGAAGCTAAGCTTATCTCAAAGATTGAGTCTTCAAAGGAGTATGAACGCCGCAGGGCCATTAACCTTGTGGGAGACCGGCTGGAGCCTCTAAGTAACGCGGTTTCAATGAAACTCGTGGAAAATGATCTGGTGGAAACAAGCAATAAAAACTCCCTGCAGGAGCAAATTGTTTATTGCTTGGAAAAGCTTCTTCATGCGGATGATTTTGATATCGACTATCAAATCGCACCGGTTCGCCATATCGTTTCCAACCCGCATGTGGTAAGCCTTTATCTTACGGGTTTCGTTATTGAACAGTTGATCAAGCATAAGGATATTATTGACATCTACGGATCGGACGAGGAAATTTATACCTGCATCAACCGGCAGGTGGCAAAATATCTCGCTTAAAGAATGCCCCCGCTAGTCTTTCCATCCCTTGTCAATGAAAGCTCCGGTGATCCCGGGTTGTTTGTTCCCTTCTCCTATGATCGATTTGCCTATCTTTTTGATATTGGCGATGTCAGTCCGCTCTCATCCAGAAACTTGCTAAAAATCAGCCATGTATTTGTCAGCCACACCCATATGGACCATTTTGTCGGCTTTGATACCCTGCTACGGATTATCCTGGGACGCAATAAAACCGTTTATCTCTTCGGTCCTGAGGGTTTTTTAGCCAATGTTGAAGGAAAACTGGCGGGATATTCCTGGAACCTTGTCAATAATTACAGTCATCCGCTGGCCCTTAAGGTAACCGAGCTTACCGGTTTGTATCTGATTCAACGTACGCTTTCCTGCAGCAATGGATTCCGGCCTGTATCAGAGGATGTCAGGCAATATACCGATTGTCCTGCGATTTTGTGTCAAAATGCCGCGCACAGGGTGACAGCGGCCATTCTGGATCACGGTCTGCCGTGCCTTGGGTTTGCACTGAAGGAAAATTTTCGAATAAATATTAGAAAAGATGTGCTGCACCGTCTTGATCTTCCATCCGGTCCTTGGCTGTATGGTTTAAAGCAGGCCATATATAATAAAGAAAATCCGGAAACATTGATCTCGGTGCCGACGAGCGAGGAAAAAACCGGTAGAAAAACCTTCCGTTTGAGGGACCTCGCAGACCAGTTGGCGATTATCAGCAAAGGGCAGAAAATCAGTTATATTGCGGATGTCGCCTATACCACTGCCAACATTGAAAAAATAAAAAAGCTTGCCGGGGATTCGGATCACCTATTTATCGAGTCCCCGTTCCTTGAGTCCGACCGGGCCCATGCCAAGCGAAAAAAACATTTAACCGCCCGGCAGGCTGGTGAGATTGCAGGAATTGTCAACGCCCGGCGATTTACCCTCTTTCATTTTTCTCCGCGGTATGATAAACCCGCATCGGTCTTTTATGCAGAGGCAAATGAGGCTTATGAAGCGGCTATTAGAGGGGAAATATGAATTCAGGGTTGGGTACTTTCCGCCATTTTAATTCGAGGGTGCAAAGGACGAAGAATTAGCCCTTTGTCATTCTGAGGAGCGCAAGCGACGAAGAATCTTGGCTGTTAAAGATTTCTCGCTGCCGCTCGAAATGACAATAGGGAAAATTTTTTAAGGTTTTTTTTGAAAAAAACACCAGCACGCCGGAATAGAGGCTTTTTAAAAAGCCATCAGGCTTTTTCCAGCGCATCGATCGCGCTCTGATGCATAATCAATAACGCCAGCTTGTGCATGGCACGGCGTTTTTCTTCTGCAGTGCGACCGGGATAATTGCGGAAGGTGAGCACCACACCGGCAAGGGATGCAAAAAATGCCTGGGTATTTAATCTTAAACTCTCGGCCCCTTCCATCTGATTGATAACATTTTCAAACATTTTTAAAAAATAGCGTTGGACGCCGTTGAATTTTTTCAGTGCCTGGGGGTTGAGTTCCCCGCGTATCATGAAATGGCACATCATCTGAAACGCGGCTTCATTATCAATCAGGTAATCCACAACTGCAATGGCAAGAGCTTCAATGTTGTCACCGTTGTCAATCCGCTCCTGCAGCCGCTGTTCAATACTGTTTATATCCTGAAGCAGGGCATCCACAAACAAATCATCACGGCTCGGAAAATAGCGATAGATAGAGGCCGCAGATACGCCTGCCTTTACCGCGATATCCCGCATGCCAATATCATGAAACGACTTTTCTTCAAAGAGTTCCATCGCCGCTTTTATGATAAGCTGCTTCCTTACCTCCCTTTCATCTTCACGTAATTGTTTAAACGTAGATTTATCGGTAGATTTATCGGATGACATTGCTCCTTTATCCTCCAGGTAAGATTTGCATCCCCAGGCTATATTAAAAGTGTTCGTTATTATTTAAAATAATTAGTTTATCATACTTGTTATAATTTGTTAAATATTTATCACAGTTTTGTTTAATAAACAATGTTTTTTAACAAAACAAGATAAAAGATTTTCGGAAAAGCCCAATAGCCGCTTACCGTTTCTTATTATAATCGGCAAGCGCCTGGTACAGGGCGCCGACTGCAAGCTCGGAGCAATGCTTGTGGTTCTCCGGCAGGGTTTCCAAGTATTCGGCAATCTTTTCCGGAGTGATGGCCCACGCCTCATCAACAGGCGCATTTTCCGCCATCTGAATCATGGCATTTGTACAGGCATTGGTATTGATACAGCCGTTGATTTGGTAGGCGATTTCTTCAATAATGCTTTTATTGACGTTTAAATATATCTCAACCGTATCACCGCAGTCCCCGGTCCGTTTTCCATATCCATCCGGATGCGCCAAACGCCCCTCTTTTTCTCTTCGAAACGCCATTTCCAGGTATTTCAGCGAATGATCCTGCCAGAATGAAAACTCTTTATTCGTCATAACAGCTAAACTATTCCTCAAACGATGATCAGTCAAATTTTTTATTCGTCTATCGGGTCCTCACCACTCCACCGGGATCCGGACTGCCTGACCGGCCTTGTTTTGAAACAGCAAATACCCGTTCTTTTTCCCGAAAAGATAAATCTCATGGGTAATCTGGACATCAACCCGGCAATACTTTACAATATCCTTAATCCGCCCCTCTTTCCACCATTTAAGCGCCTGCAGCCCATCCGCGCTTTTTTGGGCTCCCAGGGTGACCCTGGCCAGATGATTGAGGGAGAGCCGATAGCCTAATCGCTGATAGATAATTTCAAGCATATCAAGGGTATTCAGTTCATTCCAATCAAAATCGGAATATCCGCTTATCACCCGATAGTCAAACCGTTTGATGTTAAACCCGATGACAAGCTCCATCTTTTTTAAATGGGAAATCAGCCTTGATACATCCGATTCATAATAATTGTGGTATTCTTCGGTTTTTGAATCATAGAGGACGGCACAGCTTATTCCCATTTTATGGGACATGTGCCATCCTCCAACTTCTTTTGCGGATCGCTGGGTCTCAAGATCGAGGACGCCATAGTGCAGATCCTTCAGCGAGTCTTTTGCGGTTGCACAATACGCCTGTTGTTGCTGATCCGGTAATGGGGAAGAGCTAAAATCGATATTTGATGCTGCCTCCGAACTGATAATTTGTTCCAGCACCCGCAAAGCAGCCTGTTTGTCAATCGGCCGGTTTCCTGAACCGCATTTTGGGGAATGAACGCATGAGGGGCATCCCGCCTCACAGTCACAGGTATGGATGACCTGATAGGTATGATCGATCAAATCCTGAGCCCGGGCGTAGGCCTGGCGGGTCAGGCCGATTCCGCCGGGAATGCCGTCGTAGATAAATACGGCCGCGCATCCCACCTGCGGATGAAATGGAATGGAAATGCCGCCAAGGTCGTTTCTGTCTGTTAATATTAACAGCGGGCAGATGCCGATGGCGGCATGTTCAATGGCATGAATGCCGCCCATGAAGTGCATCTGCTCGCGTTCAATGGCCGTCTGGACAGGCGGCGGAACCAGGAACCAGATACCGTCGGTTTCAAAGACCTGCGGTGGTAAATCCAGGGAGATAACATTCATTCGCTTCTTGGAATGTAGGTGCCATTTTTCATAGCCGGTGACTTGATCGGTGACTTTCAGGCGGCCATAGCATATCCGGGAGCCGTATATGTTTTTCTCCGAATAAACCTCAAGGATTTCTGTCTGCTTGTCCGCCCTCACCCGCGTATAATAAGTGGGTCTGGCCGGCGCAACTGAAACCGTCGTGGTTCCGGTATCAAGTTTTTCAACCCGATAGGATTTGCCCATATGAAGGTAAACGGCGCCCGGATGGGTTTCCCGGAATGCACGGAATCCGTCGATATCTCCGAGATTGTCGCCGGTTGATGTATCTATGATGCTATAGCGCTCGCCGGCGCCCCTCAAATCTACATATCGATGCGGCGATTTCAAAGCCGAAAAATAGCGATCCCCTTCGGCGCTTTTTAAGAGCTGCCCCTTTGATTCAAGCTTGTCCACGGCCCGGATCACCGGCTCCGTCTTCAGCCAGCCGTCATTTACACTTAACGGTAGTTCAGCCGCAGCGCAGAGTAAATGTTTCTTAAGGATATCCGGATTATATGGGTTAATCACGGCTGACTCCGGGCCTTTATCAAAGAAGGCGGATGGATGACGCATAATATATTGATCAAGGGCATCTTCCCCGGCAATCAATACAACTGCGGAATCATCGCCGCTCCGGCCTACCCTCCCCCCGCGCTGCCACGTTGACATAATTGAGCCCGGGTATCCAACCAGCAGACAAAGATCCAGATCACCGATATCAATGCCCAGTTCAAGGGCGCTGGTTGAAATGACCGCTAATAGTTCACCGGAAACAAGCTTTTGCTCAATATCCCGACGCTGGTTAGGCAGAAAACCCGCCCGGTAGGCGCTTATTTTACCGGCAAACTGGCCGCTTTGACTCCCCGCCCATACGGAGATCAACTCCGCCATTTTACGAGACTGGGTATATACAATGGTCCGAAGTCCCCGGTGCAGGGCAGCTTTAAGCAACATAATCGTCGCGTTTGCAGGGCTTGCATCCGGGTTCAGGAATACCAGATGGCGTTTCCCCCGGGCCGCTCCGCTTTCGGATTCTGTGGGAACCGGCAGATCGACAAGCGACTCGCAAAGTTCAGATGGGTTGGCAATGGTTGCCGAGCTGAATATAAACGACGGATGGCTGCCGTAGTTTTCACATATCCGGCGGAAACGTTTAAATACCTGGGCCATGTGAGAGCCCATCACCCCCCTATAGGTATGGACTTCATCGACAACCACCGTTTCCAGGGCTGAAAAAAACGCCGCCCATTTGTCATGATACGGCAAAAATGCCAGGTGCAGCATCTCCGGGTTGGTTAAAACAACATTCGGGGGGTTCTCCCGTATTTTTTTTCGATGCCAGGTACTGGTGTCCCCGTCATAAATGGCGGCTGTCGGCGTGATGCCTGAAACGGCAGCGGCCATAGCTTCAAAGGTACGGAGCTGATCTTGGGCCAGGGCCTTTAGGGGGAAAAGATACATGGCACGAGAATCGGGCCTTGCCAGGATGCGTTCCAAAACAGGCAGATTATAGATCAGGGTCTTGCCGCTGGCGGTCGGTGTTGAAACGACTATATGACGACCGCTGCGGATACTGGCGATTGAATTATGCTGATGCATATAGAGGGCATTGATGTTCAGTGCCGCTAGAATATTTTGTATTTCAGGTGAATACGCGCCGGGTTCGGATACAAAAGAAGGCGGTTTCTGATCTAGTTCACAGTGATAGACCACCTGGTTGCGCATCCTTTTGGATGAGAGCAGTGCCTTAATATATTCATCTATGTTGCTGGCAGGGAACATGGGCTAATGATTCGAGGAGATCATGTCCTTCAGGATAGCGATCACATTTTCGCCCCGTTGGCGGGCAATTTTATGGGCTTCTGAAACAATGTCGGCGGCATGTTGTCTGAGTATATTTTTATCCGGCAATGGCGACTGCTGCTGTTTATACCGCCACTCAAGAAGTTTGAGCGCAAATTTTTCTTCCTGTTTTCGTATAAATCCCATTTTTTATTCCGTCTTGAAAACCTGGCCCTTTGGGACTATGTCAGAGACAGTTGGCTCTGCCTTAGCACTTTGGGTCTAAAATCACAAATTTCAAGCACCAAATATCAAACAAATTTCAATATTCAATGACCAAAACTTGGCAAAGCAAGAACTTGTTTGGAATTTAGAATTTTGGTCATTGTGATTTGGTGCTTGTTTGTAATTTGTTATTTGTAATTTGTTATTTGGAAATTCATTGACTGCCGCAGATTGCCAAAATCAATTCTTCCAGAACGAATTCCGGTTTGCGGCCGGTCGTTTTTAACGTGACATCCGCTTGATAAAGGCGGTTTAACACAAAGATTAACTCATTTTCGGAAAAATTGTCCGCCTTGAGAAACTGCTGATAAACCGGATAGGGATTATTCGGCTGCCGGGCGATTACCTGTTCCGTTGATGGTTTTTGTTTTTGGCCGCCTGCTGGATTACCTAAGCTCACAGCCCAGATATCGATTTTTTCAGCAAGTTTTTTATCATACGTCTGAATCATCGGCATGACAACATTTTTAAACTGATCATAGGTCATGCGCGCCCGCCATCGATGTCCGAAATCACTGTTGATAAAGTCCTTTACCAACAGGAGACGGCGCACCTGATTGGCAATGGCCATCAAAATCTGGAGATAATGGTAGCCCGAATCCAGCAGTTCGTGTAACAAGCGCAGGGCGTATACCCCATTTTTGTCGGAGATGGCGCCGGTCAATTCATAAATCGGCTCCTCCCGGCTTTTTGTTAAAACCGCCCGAACATCAGAGACATCAATAATTCCCCGGGTTCCGACAAAATTGATAAGCTTTTCAAGACCGCGCGAAAAGGCGTGCATATCAAACCCGATGAGATCATACATCTCTTCAAACGCCTTTGGGGCTATCTTTTTGCCGGCAGCCTCAAGAATTTCCCTGGCCTGCGCATAAATCAAATGGTGCTGGTCCTCCCGATCCTTTTTCCGCGTCCCTTTGGAAACCGAACAGTCGATGACCGTTCCATTATTTTTTATGGCTTTATATAGAGTGGTGCGTTTATCCACCGTTTCCGCCGTCAGGATCAGATAATGATTTTTAGGGAAACCACGCTTTATTGCGTTTAGCAGCAAAGAGGCCTCATCGGAAACTTGGGGTACCTTTAAATCGTTATTTTTGCAGTAAGTGATGATACCATTCAGCCAATCCAGACCGTCGCCGGCATCATCATCAACCTTGAACTTTTCTACAAATACGTGTCGGTCCATATCTTCAAGCGATAAATGGGATTGGCCCAGCAGGCGCAGGAATAGATCCGCCGCCTTTTCAGCGTCGTTATTGTCATAGGCCTTTTTGATTTTCTTGATCGGCTCCTGAAAACTGCCGGTGCCACTGAAAACCATGGCATTTCGTAAAACCACGACCTGTTTGGAAGAAAAAAACGAGTAGGTGTTCAGCCGCTCCAAAAGATCGGTCACCTGCATTCGGTCTATAAATTCGGACGACTCGATGCATGTGGCCTGCTCTCCGGCATCCGGAATCAAGGCATCGATCAGGGCTTGACAGGCTTTGGCGCGAAGATAGGATTCCCCGAAAACAAGATAAACCGGGGGGAAGGTGGTTTTTATATAATCCGAAAGGTGTTTAGAAAGTTTTTGATGACTGATTTCAGCCATGTTGATCCGATTTTTGGGCCCTCATTGAAAGGATGACCAGCATGGCAAGGGCCACAATTACAGAACCGATGCCGATGACCTGCGAGACGGAAAACATCCCCAAAACTGCTGGACCCCGATAATCACCGCGAAAAATTCCAATTACCGATCGGGCCATCCCATAAAATAATATATATAGCCAAAATATTTGGCCGTCATAGCGCTTTACGCGGCGAAGAAAAAAAAGCGTTAAAAAGATCAAAAAATTGGTTAGTGAATGGTAGAGTTCTGTCGGATGAAGGGGCACATTCAATGGGGCCAGGGATTCCGGGTGCGTAAATGTAATAGCCCAGGGCATTTCACAGGCTTTTCCGTAGCAGCAGCCGGCACACAAACAACCGATACGGCCGATAGAATGCCCCAACGGCAGAACAAGACCGGCAATATCTAAAATCTTTCCAAGCGGCAAACGATAAATCCAGAGGTAAACGATCACCACGATTGCCGCACCGATAAATCCTCCGTAAAAGACCAGTCCGCCATTCCATAGCATGAAAATCTCCAACGGCCGGGATATAAAATAGGAAAAATTTGTCGCCACATAGAAAAGCCGGGAGCCAACGATAGCAGCTAAAACAATATAAAAACAAAGATCGAGAACTTTTTCGTCATCAAGATCAAGCCGCCGGGCTTCATATCTGGCCATAAAAATCCCCGTAAGAACTCCGATGGCTACAAATACCCCATAGGTATGAATGGCAAAACCGTTTATCCTGAACAATACTGGAAACATGGCGTCCTTCTGTACGGCCGGCGCTATCCGTCCGGATATTTTTTGGTTATGAGATATATGGCAAAAATGATCATCCCAATCGTAATGGCACTGTCCGCGATATTAAATGCCGGCCAGTGAAGGTTTCCAATATAAAGATCAATAAAATCAACTACCCGCCCGAATCTAAGCCGGTCAATCAGGTTGCCAAGCGCCCCGCCGACAATCAGCGAAAAGCCCGCCAGCAGCCATCTATGCCGGACGGAGGTGGATCTGTAAAGATAAAGGATCAATGCAACGGCTATTAAAGAAAAAACAATAAAAAAAAGCCCCCGCACTTGGGAATTGTGGGCTGCAAAAAAGCCGAACGCCCCCCCGGGATTTTGAACATGGATCAAATTGAAAAACCCCGGAATTATGGTGATTATCTCATACGAAGCGATGGCATGCAATACCCACCACTTGGTTGCCTGGTCCGCAATAATAATTATGCCGGCGATCAAAGGGAGGTATATATATTTATTGACGGATACGCTCAAACAAAACCTTTCTTATCCGGTGATTTGTGCGAGTGCGTTCCGGCAGCGGTTGCATATTTCAGGCTGTTCGCTGTCGGCACCCACAGATGTGTCGTATACCCAGCATCGCTGGCATTTCTCTCCCGGCGCCGGGCTTACCCGGATTGAAAGCCCCGCCAAATCAGTAGTTTCATAATTGGAGGAAGCTTTTTCGGCGGATTCAAGCCGTACCTCGGATACGATAAAGATGGAACGCAGATCATCCGAACGGGCTTTTAACAATTCGAAGAGTTCATCTGTTGTGCAAAGGCTGACCGCGGCGTCCAGGGAATGACCGATAATTTTTTCAGCCCGGGCCTTTTCAAGTGCCTTGGTGACCTCGCCGCGCACCTGAAGGATTCTCTCCCACTTACCAGCCAGTTCATTATCCTGAAACTGGGCAACCGGTGCCGGAAAATCCGTCATATGAACCGTCTCGGGCTTTTCTTCCGTCCCGGGAATAAACTGCCAGATCTCGTCGGCGGTAAACGGTACGATGGGTGCCATAATCTTTGTCAGCGCATCGATTAAAATATACATAACCGTCTGGGCGCTGCGCCGGTCTACTGAATCCGGCGGCGAGGTATAAAGACGATCTTTTAAGATATCCAGATAAAATGCAGATAGATCAATGGTGCAATAATTATAAAGCGTGTGGTAGACCACGTGGAATTCGAATTCATCATACGCCTCCCGGCATTTTTCAATCAACCCCTGCAGGCTGTGAAGCATAAACCGGTCAATCTCGGGCATGGAAGCATAGTCCACGCAGTGCCTTGAAGGATCGTAGTCATATAGATTTCCGAGGATAAACCGGCCGGTATTCCTGATCCGGCGGTAGGCATCACTCAACTGCTTCAGGATGCTGTCGGAAATCCGTATATCATCTTTGTAGTCCGATGCGGCAACCCAAAGCCTCAAAATTTCCGCGCCGTATTTATCAATTACCGTTTTCGGGGCGATGACATTTCCGATGGATTTGGACATTTTTTTTCCCTCGCCGTCGACCACAAACCCGTGGGTTAGAACCATACGGTACGGAGCCCTGCCTTTAAATCCCACTGCCGTTAAAAGTGAACTGTGAAACCAGCCACGGTGCTGATCGCTGCCCTCAAGGTAAAGATCCGCCGGCCAGCGAAGGTTCTTCCGGTCCTCGAGAACCGCGGCATGGCTGATACCGGAATCAAACCAGACATCCAGGATATCGGTTTCCTTCTCAAAGTCAGTGCTGCCGCAAGCCTCGCACTTGGTGTTTTCAGGCAGAAAAAAATTCACCTCCTTCTCAAACCAGATATCCGCGCCGTGCTCTGAGAACAGATCAAAAATCCGATCGATAACCGCTTGGTTAATATGCAGGCGCCCGCATTGCTGACAGTAAAAGACGGTTATCGGAACGCCCCATGACCGCTGCCGGGATACGCACCAGTCCGGCCGGTTGGCGATCATGCCGTATATTCGATCCCGCCCCCAGGCCGGAATCCATTTGACTGTATCTATGGCCTGCAACGCGCTTTCGCGCAAGCCGGTTTTATCCATGGAAATAAACCATTGGGGGGTTGCCCGGAAGATCACCGGTTTCTTACAGCGCCAGCAATGAGGATAAGAATGGCTGATGCTGCCTGATTGAACAAGTGCACCATTTGATTTCAGGGTTTCAATTATCTCTTGATCGGCCTTGAAGACGAATTGACCGGAAAACAGCTCCACCTCATCGGTGAAACATCCATTGTCGTCCACCGGCGAAAAGGCCGGCAGATCGTATGCGCCTCCAATATCAAAGTCCTCCCGGCCATGACCGGGCGCGGTATGGACGCAGCCGGTGCCGGCTTCAAGGGTTACATGGGTGCCGAGGATAATCAAGGAATCCCGGTCATACAGGGGGTGCCGGCATTTAAGCCGCTCCAGTATATGCGGATCAATATCGGCGAGAATTTTATAATCCGCCATACCGAATTCCTTCATGCAGTTTTCCACAAGGTCCCGGGCCATAATCCAGACCTCACCATCCGCCGCTTCAACGGCTGCATAGACATAATCCGGATGCAGGGCAACCGCGAGGTTAGCGGGAAGCGTCCACGGCGTTGTCGTCCAGATCACGAGATATACGTTTTTTCCTGAAACTTCAGGCAGCTGCTGGCTGAGATCGTTGTTTAACCCGAATTTAACATAAATAGATGGTGAGGACTCATCCGCGTATTCGATTTCAGCCTCGGCCAGAGCGGTTTTACAACTGCAGCACCAGTAGATCGGCTTCTTACTTCTAAACAGGCTTCCGTCCAGCGCAAACTCTGCGCATTTTTTGGCAATTGTGGCTTCATAGCGATAGTTCATGGTTAGGTAGGGATCATCCCACTGCCCCATGACACCGAGCCGTTTGAACTCGTCTTTTTGTATTTCGATATATTTTTCCGCAAATTCCCGGCAGACCTTTCGGACTTCAACCTTAGACATATCCTTTTTTTTCGAACCAAGCTTTTTGTCCACGCTGTGTTCGATGGGAAGGCCGTGACAGTCCCAACCCGGGACAAAAACGGCATCATAGCCGCTCATCTGATGGGAACGAACCACAATATCTTTTAATATTTTATTCAATGCGGTGCCGATATGAATATTGCCATTGGCATAGGGCGGACCGTCGTGCAAAATAAATGGCTCCCGGCCCGATGACATCGCCCGTATTTTTTTATACAGGGCTTCTTCCTCCCAATACTTTAACTGCTCCGGCTCCTTTTTGGCCAGGCTGGCTTTCATCGGAAACTTGGTTGTCGGCAGATTCAGGGTATCCTTATAGTTCATGAAGAGGGCTCCTGTTTTACGAGACTGTCAAAAATGGGATTTAAAATTTATTAAAATAAGCCAGAAAAAATAAATCTGTCAAGCAAATTAGCAGATCTTGACATTCAGTGAGGGTCCGGATTAAAAGAATCTAATTAAGCACATGTTCACGTCAAATGCAAAGGAAAACCCATGAAAGCGGTCATTCAACGCGTGAAGGAGAGTTCGGTTTCCGTTGACGGCGAAACCATCAGTCAGATCGGTCCGGGACTGCTTGTTCTTCTGGGCGTGGCGCAAACAGACGAAGAGTCAGACGCATCGTACCTGGCGGAAAAAACTGTCAACCTCCGCATTTTTGAGGATCAAAACAAAAAGATGAACCGGTCCTTAAAGGATACGGGCGGTGCCATGCTCGTGGTATCTCAGTTTACACTGCTTGGCGACTGCCGAAAAGGCCGGCGGCCGTCTTTTGTATATGCAGCTGAGCCGCAGAAGGCTGAAACCCTATATGAATATTTTATCCAAAAAATCAGAGAAATGGGTATACAAGTAGAAACCGGACAGTTCAGGGCCATGATGGATGTCTCGCTCATAAATGACGGTCCGGTTACCCTGATACTGGAAAGCTCTTAAATTTAAGATGACTGATTCGGAAAAAAGACGCCGGAAACGAGCGTTCATAGCTACTATAAAAATAATCTGCCTGTTCTCGCTGATTATCATTCTTTTCTTCGCTAAACCCCCATCTTTATTGGCAACGTCAAACCCCCGGGCAATAAAAGGACTGGTTGGGACAGACGATGCGGTGGTGGTTGCAGATGAAAACGGAAAAATCCTTTTCGCCCAAAATATAGATAAAAAGCTGATTCCCGCCTCGACATTGAAAGTGTTGACCGCATTGGCCGCTATTCATCACCTGGGGCCTGACTATCGGTTTCCTACGGAATTTTACATAAATAAAAAAAACGATTTGATTATAAAAGGCTATGGCGACCCCCTGCTGATTTCGGAAGCGGTCAAAGACATCGTTATAGTTTTAAAAAAGCGGCTCGACAGGGTCCATGATATTGTTTTAGACGACTCCTATTTCAAACGCCCGATCGAGATTCCAGGCGTCACCGCCGGCTCACTTCAGCCCTACAATGCGCCCAACGGGGCTCTATGCGTGAATTTCAACACGGTTGATTTCAAATCAGAAAACGGCCGTATTATAAGCGCCGAGCCGCAGACCCCGATGCTGCCGATCGCCTTAAAACGGATTCGGGAAAAAAAAGATGCACCCGCCGGGAGAATTCTTCTATCGGACCGTACCGGAGATACCCTTTTGTATACCGGCCAGATGTTCCGTTATTTCTTAAACAAGGCAGAGGTTAAAACAGGGGGAGATATCAGGGCGGGCAACCTTAAATCTCAAAAAGCCCGGCTGATTTATCGGCATGCGTCTGAGTATCCGCTAACCAAAGTCGTTGAAAAGCTTTTCAAGTACTCGAACAATTATATGGCCAATCAGATCCTGTTGGCTGCTGGCGCGCGGGTATATGGCCCACCGGCAACACTTGAGAAGGGGCTTTGCATGCTAAAGGAATACTGTTGTACCGAGCTTTCCATAAACGGCATGCAGGTGGTGGAAGGCTCCGGCATTTCCCGGGAAAACCGGATATCCGCCAGAATGTTTATAAAAATTCTGGACGCCTTTGCGCCGTATTATACCCACATGCCAAGAACTGGAAGGGTCTATTTCAAGACTGGAACATTGGACGGGGTTCAAACCCGCGTGGGGTATATAGAAACACAAAATCAGGGGCTTTATCGATTTGTTATTCTATTGAATACGAAAGGAAAGCGAACGGAGCCCATTATTTCAGGAATCAACGAATGGATTCCATAATTAGACGCTGTAAAAAATTTCTTGCTTTACTTTGCCATCCCAAAATCGCTTTTTACGAGGTCGTCAATATTGACGACCCTTAACAAAAACCCAATACCTAATACCCAATACCCAAAAAACCTAATACCCAAAAAACCTATATTTTCGGCTGTTGACCGCTGGTTATATAGGCATAGGCATTGTGGTTGTGGATGGACTCGTAATTCTCAACCCCCACGGCAAACCACGTGATATTGTTGTCCGCCTGTAGTTCAAGGGCGATATCCCGAACGATATCTTCCACGAACTTAGGGTTGGCATAGCCCTTTTCCGTGATAAATTTTTCATCCGACCGTTTCAGTACCGAATAGATGTCACACGAGGCGCTTCGCTCGACAATTTCGATCATATCCTCAATCCAGATAAATTTCTTAAAGCGGGTGCTCAGACAGACTTTCCCACGTTGGTTATGGGCGCCCTCATCACTGATTTCCTTTGAACACGGACATACGGATGATATCGGCACGGTGATTTCAGAAACCAGGTCAACCTTGCTGTCAGAATTAATGGAACCGATAAACCGGCAGGTATAATCCATTAATCCAGGGGATTTGCTAACCGGTGCGATCTTCTCAATAAAATAGGGAAACATGACTTCGATATGGGCGGAGGCGGCATTTAGATGATGCTTCATCTGGCCCAGAATATCGGAGAACGTTTTTAGGGACAGCTTGGGCCGGAACAGGTGCAGCATCTCTACAAACCGGCTCATATGGGTCCCCTTGCATTCATGGGGCAGATCAACATACATATTAATCGACGCTACGGTATGTTGATGCCCACGCCCCCTATCCAGTACGGTTATCGGATACCGAAGGTCTTTTATGCCGACCTTATTTATGGCAATATTGCGGTAATCCCGCTCATTCTGTACGTCTCTCATTGTATTACAGTTTCGCATGTTAACGCCAAAATTCGCCATGCCAGGGGTTTGGATTAATCTACAGCAGGTACTCCTGATTCACATGGCTTAAGGACCGAAAAATATTATCTTTTATTTTTTTGTTGCCTCGATAAAGCCGGTTTAACGTATCCTTTATCTCCTGTCGCTTAGATGTTTTTGCGGTTGGACAGGGGCTGTGGAATTCCGGGAATCCCTGATCGCCGGCGAACTGACGGATACGCATTTCATCGGCAAATGCAAGCGGACGGATAATAGAAAACCGGCCGTTGAAAACTGACTGAACCGGACACATCGTACCCATGACGCCTGTATAACAAATATTTATAAAAAAAGTCTCAACAATGTCATCCTTGTGATGGCCAAAGGCAATTTTGTTGCAATCCAGTTCATCGGCGATTTCAAACAGTCGCTTACGCCGGCGATGCGCACACAAAAAACAGGGATTCTCCAAATTTTCTCTGCTATGGGCGACAATGCCGTTATCCGTATAGTCAATGCGCAATGAAAAATTCTGTGACTCCGCCCAGGCGTAAAGCTCCTTGTCAAATCCACCGGGAAATCCGGGGTCAATGTAGACCGGAAACAACTTGTAGGATATCGGGATGCGGGAAAGCCTCTCGGATAGAAACCATAACAGCGTCAGACTGTCTTTCCCGCCGGATACCCCGACCAGAATCCGGTCTCCGTCGGAAATCATGTCATATTGACTAATGGCGCGGCCAATGTCCCGGTTGATGGCCTTATAGTTGTATTCTGACATGATGCTATAACTTACGAAGCCATCAAAACTGCTTATTCCGAAGATTCTTCTATTTCGGTTTCAGTCTTTGCTTCCTTGATAAACACTTTACCGGCGGCAATTTCTCGTAACGCCGTCACTACATCCTCGTTGTTTGAATTTTTAATCAAACGCGGCGCCCCTTCGTTTAATTGGCGGACACGCTTGGTCGCCACATGGACAAGAAAAAACCGGTTGGGTATACGTTTTAAACAATCCTCGATGGTTACCCGTGCCATTGTTGGCCTCCATAAATATTATAATATATCGATCAGTTCATATTTTCGTTTGCCGGCCGGTGCCTGAACAACGATTTCGTCCCCCAGCGTTTTTCCGATAATGGCTGCCCCGAGCGGTGATGTCACGGAAATCCGTCCCCCTTCAATATTTGACTCTTCGGGCCCCACCAGCTGATACGTGACTTCCTCTCCGGTATCAATATTTTCAAGCATTACCGTACAGCCGAAAGTCGCCTTATCCCTGGAAACCTTACCGGGATCGATGACATCCGCATTGGCCAGTTTAAACTCCAAGTCGTTGATCCGACCCTCCAGAAAACGCTGACGATCCTTGGCGGCATCAAACTCCGCGTTTTCAGTCAAATCCCCGTGCGAGCGGGCCTCTTCAATCGCCTCGATATTGCGCGGCCGCTCAACCGATTTTAACTTATCGAGCTCGGTTTTTAAGGTTTTATAACCTTCTGGGGTCATCGGTATCTGCTTCACTGGTTAGACTCCTGTTTTCCCTGATTTAATGTAGCCTGCGACAAGATCGCCGACCTCGCTGGTCGAATAGCCCATTTTGCCGGCTGAAACATCTTTGATATCATCACGGAGGACTTTTTTAACCGCACCTTCAATCGCGGTCGCCGCCTCCTGTTCCCCTATGGTCTCGAGCAGCAGCTGGGTGGATAAAATGGCCGCAATCGGATTGATAATCTGCTTTCCGGTGTAGCGGGGGGCGGAGCCGCCGATCGGTTCAAACATCGAAACCCCTTCCGGGTTGATGTTGCCGCCTGCGGCAATTCCCATACCACCCTGGATCATCGCCCCCAGGTCGGTAATAATATCGCCGAACATATTGTCTGTTACCACCACATCAAACCATTCCGGATTTTTTACCATCCACATACAGGTGGCATCCACATGGGCATAGTCGGTCTCTATGTCCGGGTAGTCTTTGGCCACCTCATAGAAGGCCCTTTCCCATAGGTCAAACGCATAGGTTAATACATTGGTTTTTCCGCACAATGTCAATTTCTTGGCTTTATTGCGGCCCCGGCAATACTCGAATGCATACCGAATGCATCGTTCCACGCCTTTTCGGGTATTGATCGATTCCTGGATGGCGACTTCGTCCGGGGTGCCTTGTTTTAAAAGGCCGCCGGCTCCTGCATAAAGGCCTTCACTGTTTTCTCGAATAACTACAAAATCAATATCTTCAGAGGTTTTGTTTTTTATCGGCGTATAAACGCCCTCATATAACTTAACCGGACGCAAATTAATATACTGATCCATTAAAAACCGGAGTTTTAATAAAATGCCCTTTTCAAGGATGCCGGGCTTTACATCCGGATGACCGATGGCGCCCAGGAAAATGCTATCCGCTTCGGAGAGTCCCTGTATCACGGCTTCGGGCAGGATCTCACCGGTCTTGAGATAGTGCTCCCCGCCGATATTATAGTGTTCATAATCAATTGAAAAGCCGAATTCAGCCGCCGCTGTATCCAACACCTTCAACCCCTCGGCGACCACCTCGGGACCGGTACCGTCACCGGGGATCACTGCAATATTGTAAGCCTTCGCCATTCGTGTCCGCTCCTAAACTGATTTTTTACGAGATTGTCAATCCATCATGAAATCGATTTTTACGGGAGTATCACTTTTGGGGCAAGTATCCGATTATTGATTGCCCCGCCTTCACCTTGTCCCCTTTGGCCACATTCAGGGATGTATCCGCCGGGAGATAGACGTCCAGCCGGGAACCGAAGCATATCATGCCGAAACGCGCCCCCCGGATAACGCTGTCACCCGGCTGAATTTGGCAGATGATGCGCCGGGCGATCAGGCCGGCGATCTGGACGAAACCGATTTTTTGTCCTTTCTCAGATTCAAGTACGATGGCCTGCTGTTCATTATGCATCGAAGCCGCATCCCGATTGGCTGAAAAAAATTTGCCAGGCTTATATAGCGTCTCTTCGATTTTGCCGGAATAGGGAATCCGGTTAACATGCACGTTAAAAATAGACATGAATATTCCAATTTTTAAACACGGCCCATCGATAAACGGATTTTTTTCAACCAGTTCGGCTTGCACTACCCGGCCGTCCGCAGGAGAAACCACCGCACCCGCCGTCTCCGGAATAAACCGCTCCGGATCTCGAAAAAAAAATGTAATAAAAAAAGTGGCAATCAACCCCAGAATGGCAAGCGAAGATATCTCCAGCAGTGCAAATATAAGCGTGCCGAACGCAACCGCATAGATAAGCGGATAGCCCGCATTAGCGATGGGTAGCGCGCTCGTCTGGGGAGGGTCCACTCGATTAAACCGGCTGTCCATAAAAATACACCCACCCTGAGAAAAATAGATTAATCAAATTATAATATTTGTTATCATTTCTTTTGTCAATAAGATTAGCTTTTCAATTAGATTTTTTGATTCTTAAGCGGTCCGGATAGTTTCTGAATTGCATCTGAGGGTCTGATATACCATGGATTCAATTGAGAAGCTGGAGTCCCCTGCTGCCGGCTTAAAAGCTGATGGCCCAAAATTCCAACGGTTGCCGCCCGGATCTCATTCTGTCCGGCCGGTGCAAAGATAGCCAGATCGCCGGCGATATCAGAAATTAAGTCTTTATACAACACCGCCCCGCTGCCTACAAACAGTCGGGGGGCTGAAATGTCTTTGACCGCTGCATCCGGGGCAGATGCTTTGGCAGGCCAGGACTGGGTTATTTCCCCATCCACACAAGAATAGCCGGCCGTATAGATTTCTCCTTTTCTGGCATCAATCATCGGGCATATGGTGCATGAGGCAAACGGAAACTGGTATGCGAGCGCATCTAAGGCGGATACCCCGGCAACCGGTTTGGATATGGCAAGTGCCAATCCCTTGACGGTGCTTAACCCGATACGCAGTCCGGTAAAACTGCCCGGCCCGATAGTGACGGCAAACCCGTCAAATCGATTTAAAGACAGTTTGCTGTGGGTCAAGAGGGTATCAATCATGAACATCAAATGGGTGGAATGGGTATGCCCGTGATTGAGCGTCAACTCGGCAAGAACTGTCCGGTTTTCAACGACCGCCACGCTGCAGATGTTCGTGGCCGTATCAATCGCAAGGACTTTCATTATACAAGGCCATTATCGTTTTTTAGCGGCTGACTTTTTATCCGAAGAAGGGATCAGGTCTTCCCCAACGGCTATTGCAATGACCTCATCGATCGATCGCACGGGCACAAATTTGATCTTTCGACGAACGCTTTTGGGGATTTCAGACAGTTCGTTTTTGTTTTTTTCAGGGATGACAATGGTCTTGATTCCAGAACGAAGGGCACCGATAGATTTCTCCTTGAGGCCGCCGATCGGCAGCACCCGGCCCCGAAGCGTGATTTCTCCGGTCATTGCCACGTAAGTATTCACAGGCCGATGCGTCAGTGCCGATATTAATGCCGTGGCCATGGCGATGCCGGCGGAGGGGCCGTCTTTGGGGATGGCGCCGGCGGGCACATGGATGTGGATATCCAGGTTTTCAAAAAAATTTTTTTTCAGGCCGAAATCCTGACGTCGCGACCGTGCGTAACTAAAAGCCGCGCGGGCTGACTCCTGCATGACTTCACCCAACTGCCCGGTTATGATAAGCTCGCCCTTGCCTTCCAGCAGTGAAGCCTCAACATAAAGGACTTCACCGCCGGCTTGGGTCCAAGCAAGGCCGGTGGCTAACCCAACCTGGCTTTCCTCCTGATCCATTTCAGGCAAAAATTTCGGAATGCCGAGATAATTCTGAAGGTTGCCGCGGGTAATTTGAAAAGGCGGCTTTTTGCCTTCCGCGATGCGGCGGGCCGCCTTGCGGCATATACTGCCAAGCTCCCGTTCAAGGTTCCGCAGCCCTGCCTCGGATGTATATTCGGTAATAATCTGATTTAAAGCCCGGTCGCTGATTTTTATATCCGATTCAGAAAGCCCGCATTCATCCTTCTTGCGCGAGAGAAGATGCGTCTTTGCAATGATCTGCTTCTCTTCAGTGGTATAACCGGATAAATGGACGACTTCCATTCGGTCAAGCAGTGCCGAAGGGATTGTATCCGTAAGATTGGCGGTCAGGATAAACAGCACGTTTGACAAATCAAACGGCAAGTTCAGATAGTGATCACTGAATTGCACGTTTTGTTCCGGATCAAGTGCTTCCAGCAGAGCAGCTGATGGGTCCCCTCGAAAATCGCTGCCGATTTTATCGATTTCATCCATCATGAAGACCGGATTTTTGGAGCCGCACTGTTTTAGCCCCTGAAGAATACGCCCCGGCATGGATCCAATGTATGTCCGCCGGTGGCCCCGAATCTCGGCCTCATCATGGATGCCACCAAGGGAAAACCTGAAAAATTTACGATTCATAGCCGTTGCAATGGCCTGGCCGAGAGAGGTCTTTCCGACGCCGGGCGGGCCGACAAAGCATAAAATCTGTCCCTTTTTTTTGGGATTTAATTTTCGGACGCTCAGATATTCGAGGATTCTGTCCTTCACGTTTTTTAGTCCGTAATGATGCGTATCTAGCATCTTTTTAACCCGGGAAATATCCAGAAAATCCTTTGTGGTTTTACTCCATGGAAGCTCAACCAGCCAATCCAAATAGGTTCTGACAATAGTAGCTTCAGAGGAATCCGGATGCATCTGTTCCAGGCGCTTCAACTGCTTTTCAGCTTCCTTGGCAGGCCCTTTAGGCAGCTTGGCCTGTTTTAAACGTTTTCTGTATTCCGAGACCTCCTCTGTTTTTTCATCATCGCCCAGCTCGCGGTTGATCGCTCGAACCTGTTCACGGAGAAAATAGTCCCGCTGGCTTTTGGAGATTTCATCTCTTACATCGGACTGAATCTTGGCCTGAACTGCAGAGAGCTCCACTTCACGGCTTAAAAAGTCATTGACCCTTCGAAGGCGATCGATTGGGTCGGAAACCTCAAGAAGGCTCTGGGCTTCCTCGATCTTCAGCTTCAGATTGGATGATACCAGATCCGCCAGTTTTCCCGGATGTTCGATATCTTCTAGCAGCATACCGATTTCACTGGTATATTCACCCCTTAGATTTAAGATTTTTTCACAGTTTTCCCGTATGTTACGCATCAATGCCTGATGTTCTACTTCAATAGACTCATAAGAAATATCCGGAATTAAATTAATTTTTACATTATAAAAATATTTTTTTGCAGTGAATCTATAAACTTTTCCCTTTTCAAGCCCTTGGATCAACACCTTGAAATGGCCTTCCGGCAGTTTCAAGACGCGAAGTATACGACATACGGTGCCAACCCGATAAATATCATCCGGCTTGGGCTCCTCGAGCGAGGGATCCTTCTGGGTGGCGAGAAACAACATTCGGTCCGTTTCCATGGCCGCCTCAACCGCCTGAATGGATTTTTCCCGGCCGATGTACAATGGCAACACCATATCGGGAAAAATAACCACGTCGCGAACAGGCAGCAGGGGCAGTTTATCCGGTATATCCTCAACCTGATCATCTTCTTGAAGTAGGGTGACGAGATCGTCTTTGTCTGTTTCAGCCATGTTTCTCCTACAAAAATATAAATATAAATAAACTTTGATGGTTTTTGTGAATTATTGATTAAATTTAATCACTAACTGGAAAAACTCAATGGTTTTCCTCGCTTTAGCATCATGATCGATTTTTTTAAAACCTGCAGATGAAGTCTTTGCAATTTTGAACACCCCATTATGGATGTCAATAATAAAAAACATTTTAACCACATTACCGGGTATGATATGACCATCAAAATGAAATTCTGTTAAATAACTGCAACACTGAACCCTGAAACCTTGACCTTATACCCTAAACCCTAAACCCTAAACCGTTAAGTTATTTAAAAAATGGTAAATCCGTTTATACTTGCGACGGCATTCATATTCGGCGCATGCATTGGAAGTTTCTTAAATGTCTGCATCTCACGAATACCGGCATCTGAATCCATCATCCATCCGGGATCCAGATGCCCGGCTTGTCGCCACCCCATCCGTTTCTATGACAATATACCGGTTATCAGCTACCTATGGCTTCGTGGCAAATGCCGAAACTGCGGGCAATCGATTTCGCCCCGTTATCCCCTGGTGGAGATCCTGACCGGCACCATGGCCGCCTTGCTGCTTGTTTATTTCGGTCCTACAGTCAATGCGGTGGTTTATTTTCTATTGGTCTGCGCATTGATCATTATCATTTACATCGACCTTGATCACCAGATAATTCCGGATATCATCTCTCTTCCCGGAATATTAATCGGCTTTCTGGCGTCTTTCATCCTTGATGAATTGACTTACATAGATTCGATTATCGGTATGTTTCTGGGTGGCGGCATGCTTTTTGCGATTGCATGCGGCTATTATTTGATTACCCGAAAAGAAGGCATGGGCGGCGGCGACATAAAACTCTTAGCCATGATTGGCGCATTTTTAGGGTGGAAAGGCGTTTTTTTTACCATTTTCATTGCGTCGGTAACCGGGACACTGGCCGGCGTCCTCCTTATGCTTTTTGCCGAGAAGAGTTTAAAATTCGCCATCCCTTTTGGGCCATTTCTCTCGATCGGGGCAATCGCTTACCTGTTCCTTGGTCCGCAATTGATCGCCTGGTATTTTTACGGTATTTATCCGTTTTAACATCAAGCTTTGATAGACCGGACCTATATATTGCCAGGGAAACTTTAAAAATAAAAATTCTAAACACTTAGATTTTTGTCGGATGCCCTTTTAAGGCTTTTAAGAAAAATATAACGGCCGATAAATTGATCAATACAAGTTTACGGACGCGGAATTTTGCTTGACACTTGAATTTCATGAAAGTAAGGTCTGTTTATATTACTAATCGATGTTTTTTATAGAAGGGGCCACGTTTAATCAACCTTAACTGTCAAAGAAAGGAGCAATGCGGTGAACAAAAAGGATTTAGTCAATGAGGTAGCAAAAGTCGTTAACACCAAGAAAGAAGCGCAGGCAGCAGTGGATTGTATTTTATCCACCATTAGTAGTGCCATGAAAAAAGGGGATTCAGTGACTTTGGTCGGTTTCGGGACTTTCAAACCCGTCAAGAGAGAGGCCCGCAAAGGTCGGAATCCTCAGACAGGCGCTCCCATCAACATCAAAGCCAGAAAAGTCCCGAAATTTACTCCTGGCAAGGCGTTAAAAGACGCAGTCAATTAAGCCCGCTAAATGTATCGCCAATTTTTTCATTATGCCTCAAGAATCGGCAGAAGGCCGGCTTGAGGCATAATTGATTCATAAGCCGTCATTCCCCCAATGTTCATCCTTGACAGTATCCCGGCTATTCTCCGTGTGTGCATAGTATTTGTCGCCATTCTTTTCGCTATACGCAAAAACCTGTCTTTGGGAAATGCCTTCCTGCTGGGTGCCCTTTTTTTAAGCCTTTTTTTTTCGATGCCGCTGATAGATCTTCTGAGGGCCCTTGTAAAAGCGGTGGTATTTCCAAAAACGCTTTCTCTGGCCATAATCGTTTCTCTTATTCTAATTTTGAGCAACAGTATGGAACAGACAGGGCAGATGCAGCGCATGCTTAAATCCTTCAAAGGCCTGATTATCAAGCCCCGGCTCAACCTTATTGTATTCCCCGCTCTCATCGGATTGCTGCCTATGCCCGGCGGTGCTGTATTTTCAGCCCCAATGGTAAAACAACTCGGTGAAACATCCAACCTTTCAGGCAATCAGCTGAGCTTTACCAACTACTGGTTCAGGCATATTTGGGAATACTGGTGGCCGCTTTATCCGGGGATTCTTCTGGCCACCGTTTTGGCGGATATCAATCTGGCGCTGCTGGTTTCCGTCATGGGGCCGTTGACTGTGATTTCTGTTTCTTTTGGATACATTGTTCTTAAACATACCCCAATCAACTCGGATAAAACAAAGCCCTCTCGCCGGTCAATCAAACCATTTTTTATAGAATTGATGCCAATCTTAATTGTTATCATCCCCGGCCTGATAATGGGCCTGCTGATATCAAAGCTCTTGCCACAGATCAGCATTGGAAAGGAAATCGGTTTGATTATTGCTCTAATAGCAGCCATTTGCTGGGTTGGGCGCAAAAATCAGCTGCAGCTTTCCCGCTTGCTAAAACTTTCGGCAAACCGGGAAATGCTAAAAATGGTTTATATGATATTTGCGATTCTGATTTTCAAAGAAATGCTGGAAGGTTGCGGAGCCGTGGAGATGATCAGCGAGGAACTGATCTTGCTCAAAATTCCGGTTTTTATAATAACCATTGCACTGCCCTTTCTGGTGGGCCTCATAACCGGCATCACAGTGGCATTTGTCGGCAGCACATTTCCGATTTTAATCCCCCTGATTCATTCCCTGGATCCCACGGCATCGGTTATGCCCTATGTCATGCTGGCGATGACCTGCGGATTTGCCGGCGTGCTCCTCTCTCCGCTGCATCTTTGCCTCATCCTTTCAAACGAATATTTTAACGCGGATATAAAAACTGTCTATCGGCTTCTTTGGCTTCCATGCCTCGGTTTGATGGCGGTCAGCTGTATTTATTTTGCCAGTCTACAAGCGTTTATCTGGCACCTAAATTGAGACGCTCAACTTAGGTGGCAGTGATCTCACGCCTTCAATCAACCAAGAGAGTCGATATAGGTGCGGTATGTTTGCACATCAGCCTCGGAGAAAAGCGCAAAAATAACTTTTTGAATCGTATCCGTCTGCTCTAATACCCTGAGCGTGGTATCCACCGCAATTTTACAGGCATCTTCAATCGGATATCCATAAACGCCGCAGCTGATGGCCGGAAAGGCGATTGAAGAAAGCCCGTAATCCCCGGCCAGTTTGAAGGAATTTTTGTAGCAACTGGCAAGCAGGTCCGCATCCGCGGGCCTTCCTTTATACACCGGCCCAACAGTATGAATTACATGCCGTGCAGGCAGCTTGTATCCTTTTGTAATTCGAGCTTCGCCTGTCGGACATCCACCCAGGGTTTTACATTCCTCCAAGAGTTGGGGGCCGGCGGCCCGATGAATCGCCCCGTCCACTCCGCCACCTCCTAAAAGCGAGGTGTTGGCGGCATTGACGATCGCATCCACATCAAGTTTGGTTATATCCCCCTGATGCACCTGAATCCGGTCTAATGCTTTCGATGTCATATGGCCTCCTTTAGGTGATGATTGGGTATTAGGTATTGGGTATTAAATATGACGATTGGAAGCCGTTTGTCAATCAGGCCTGAAATCTTGGTTAAGGCATTTTTTGATGTCACCGACACTGCTTGACTTCATAACAGGCCTTTGATAGTAAAAATACTTTTTGTGGTTATTTTTCTAAAGAACTTCTGGTATTAGGTATTGGGTATTAGGTTAAAAAAAAACAAAATTTTAGCCATTTAGGCGGATAAACAAAGCGCATTCGTCAGTTCCTCGGTTTATCGAAATTTGTACAATAAGTGTAGTGGAAGGCTTCAGCCTTCCAAGTAGACGCGTTTTGTTACACCAGCCGACTCTGCAAATGGCGGGCTAAAGCCCGCCTCTACATTGCATCTACCATAAAAGTTACTGCAAAGATTGATCCCGGGCTACGGCCCGGCGGGTTACTTTTAAAATGAAAGGATTGGACGGATGGAGCGAACATTGTCGATTATAAAACCGGATGGCGTCCAAAGTGGACTTATCGGCGAGGTGATCAAGCGGTTTGAAGCCAACGGTATTCGTGTTGTTGCCATGAAAATGCTTCACATGGACAAGGAACAGGCAAAAGGGTTTTATGCCGTCCACAAGGAGCGCCCGTTTTTTGACAGCCTCACAGATTTCATGTCTTCCGGGCGGATTGTGGCTATGGTGCTTGAAGGCGATCAGGTGATTGAAAAAAACCGCAGCTTGATGGGGGCTACCAATTACAAAGAGGCTGCTGAAGGGACAATCCGCCGGGACTTTGCCTCAGACATTGAAAAAAATATCGTACACGGATCCGACTCCCCTGAAACCGCTGCTTTTGAAATCGGCTACTTTTTCAACAGTTTTGAAATCTGCGAGCAATAATTGGCTGAACCGCTGTCAATGAGATGGGATTGGCGCGGTTTAGTCCTTACTCTTTAATACGGCTAAAAATGCCGACTGCGGAATCATGACCTCACCCGCCATCTTCATCCGCTTTTTGCCCTTCTTCTGTTTTTCCAATAGTTTTCGCTTGCGAGTCACATCGCCGCCATAGCATTTGGCGGTGACATCCTTGCGGTATGGGTTAATCGTTTTCCGGGCGATAATTTTTGACCCTATTGCGCCCTGCAGGGCAATCTTAAACATATGCCGGGGGATTTCATCCCTTAATTTTTCACACGTGAACCTGGCCCGCTCCACCGCTTTATCGCTATGAACCAGCTGGGATAAGGCATCTACACGCTCGCCATTTATTAGGATGTCGAGCTTTACCAGGTCGGATTCACGGTAGTCAATGACTTCATAGTCGAAAGAGCCGTATCCCTGGGTGACGGTTTTAAGTTTATCGTAGAAATCATAGACAACTTCAGAAAGCGGCATCTCAAAAATCATTTCCATCCGGTGGCTCGTAAAATACTGGTAATCCGTATTGCTGCCCCGGCGTTCCAGGCAGAGATTCATAACCACGCCCATATAGCTGTCCGGTATAATAATCGATGCCCGGATATAGGGTTCGCGGGTTCTGGCTATTTTGCCTGGATCCGGATAAACGGCAGGGTTGTCAATTGCTATGGTCGTCCCATCGGTAAACTCAATCTCATATTCAACGGATGGCGCAGTTATGATGAGAGACAGGTTATATTCCCGTTCCAACCGCTGCTGAACCACTTCCAAGTGCAGCAATCCCAGAAAGCCGCATCTGAAACCAAAGCCCAATGCCACTGAGCTGTCTTTTTGATAAACCAGCGATGCATCATTTAGTTTTAATTTTTCAATGGCAATTACAAGCTCGGGATAGTCATCGGTGGATACCGGATAAATGGATGAAAAAACTACCGGTTTGGATTCCTGGAATCCACTTAAGGGTTTGTCGCAGGGTCGTTTTTTCAAGGTAATGGTATCCCCGCACCGGGTATCACTGACTGTTTTAATACCGGCAATAAGGTAGCCTACCCGGCCGGCGGCGATTTCCTTTTGAGGAACGCGTTTTAATTGAAAAATCCCAACCTCCTCCACTGTATACGCAGCCCGGTTCGACATAAACATGATCTCGTCGCCGGGCTTGATCCTGCCGTCCAAAACCCGGAAATGGACGATGGTCCCCCGATACGGGTCATAATGGGAGTCAAATATCAAGGCCTTCAAAGGGGCTTCCGGATCACCTGCCGGCGGGGGGAGACGGTTGATAATCGTTTCAAAAATCTCTTCAATACCAATCCACTCCTTGGCTGAACAAAGAATCGCATCGTCCGGGTCGAGTCCGAGGTCTTCGGCGATCTGCTCCTTTACATTTTCGATCTCCGCTGATGGCAGATCAATTTTATTGATCACAGGGATAATTTCCAGATCGTTTTCCACCGCCAGATACATATTGGCGATGGTCTGGGCTTCCACCCCCTGACTGGCGTCAACTATCAGCAGCGCTCCTTCACAGGAGGCCAGCGCCCGGGACACCTCATAACTAAAATCGACGTGGCCCGGTGTATCAATCAAATTCAAATAATACAGGCGCCCGTCTGCTGCCGTATAGGGCAGGCAAATGGTCTGGCTTTTTATGGTAATCCCCCGCTCCCGTTCAATATCCATGGAATCCAAAATCTGATCCATAAAGTCCCGGTCCGATACAATCTCAGCTTTCTGAATCAGCCGGTCGGACAAGGTGGATTTGCCATGATCAATATGGGCGATGATGCTGAAATTTCGAATATTATCCATTTAAAGGCCTGTTATATGCCTATCCTGTGAAAAGCAAATTGACATATTTTTATTTATGGTATATTAGTTAAAATTAATTTAAAAACACGCTTCCTTATCAATTATTCGGCAACATGTCAATGCGTCTTTCAAGGCGTTTACTAACACAATGGACACGCTTTTATGTCCGCCCAAATTTTGATTGTCGATGATGACCCGGCCGTTAGGGACTCCATTCATGAATTCCTGACAATAATGGATTATCAGACATTCTCGGCAGCCAGTGCCGAGGATGCGATGACCTTTCTCCGCAATAATCATGTAGATATTATTATTACCGATATTATCATGAATGGCATGGATGGTCTTGAACTGACCCATTTCATCAAAAATCACTACGACAGTGACGTCATTGTGATCACAGGCTATACCGGCGACTACACATATGAAGAGGCGATTAACAAAGGCGCGGATGATTTTATTTTCAAACCGATCAAATTCGAAGAGCTACAGTTACGATTAAAGCGTGTTTTGCGGGAGCGCCGGTTGACCCAGGAACGAACCCTAATTCTGGAACAGTTAAAGGAGCTTGCCATTACCGATGACCTGACCAAGCTCTTCAATAGCCGGCACTTCTACAATCAGATCGAACAGGAAGTCAATAGATACCGTCGATACCGGCGGCCATTTTCGATTTTGTTGATTGATGTTGACCACTTCAAACATTTCAACGACACATACGGACATCTGGAAGGGGACCGCATTCTCCGGCGGGTGGCCCGCCTTCTCACCTCTTGTATGCGCACCATGGATACGGCATATAGATATGGCGGTGAAGAGTTCACCGTTTTATTGCCTGAGACAACATGTGATGACGCATTGACGGTTGCTGAACGGATCAAGGAGAGTATTAACAGTGAAGCCCTTGATTATATCAATGATTCGCAGATCACAGTAAGCATCGGCGCCACAGAGTATTCGGAAACAGACTCAATCTCTGATCTTGTTAAACGCGCGGATCATGCCATGTATATCGCCAAGAAAAAAGGGCGCAACCGGATCGCCCATTTACTCCCTGAGCAGCCTTCTACCTGATCGGCCAGTATCCCCTTTTTTCCATGGTTGTTCAATTTTCACGGTTAAATAGAGGTCTCCCCTCCGCCCATCCGGTGACTGCTTGCCCAGCTCCTTCAAACGCAGAATGTTCCCATCTTTTATGCCCGGCGGGATGTTGATCCGATAAAAACGGTTATAAAACCCCCAGGGGAGGTTAATCATTTTTATCGTACCGGCGGCAGCCTCATAGGGGGTTACCCGAACGGTGTCATAAAGGTCTGCCCCCTGGCTTCGCATGGACGGTTGGATAACCTGCAGGCGTGGGCTTCTTTTCTTCTTCATGGATGCCCGTTTAATGGCGTCGCTAAACCGGGTTTCCGGAAACGCGCCTAAAGCTTTTAAAGCAAAAATGCCGAAAATAAAGCCACCGATATGGGCCCACCAGGCAATTCCGCTCATTGCGCCGCCGCCTATGGCGACATTAAAAACCTGCATGAAAAACCAAAGCCCTAAAAAGAAAAACGCGGGTATTTCAATAAACCAGGGAAAAATAAAAATAGGGATCAAGGTTAAAATCCGGGAGTGGGGGTAGAGGATAAAATAGGCGCCCATAACGCCGGCGATCGCCCCGCTTGCCCCGATGGTGGGGATGGTTGAATGCATGTTCAGAAAAAAATGAAACAGTCCGGATACCAAGCCTGAGAGCAGATAAAAAACCAGGTAATAAACAGATCCCAGACGATCCTCCACATTATCGCCGAATATATAGAGGGACCACATATTGCCCAGAATATGAAGGAAACTGCCATGCAAAAACATGAACGAAAACAGCGAAAAAACGATCTGTCCGGCGGTAAAATGGGCGGCAATTTGGGGTATGGTAAACTTGGCTGGCACCAGGCCATAGGTGTAGACAAATTTAGTCATGCCCTGGCCATGGGATAACTGGATCAAGTAAACCACGATGTTGATCCCGATCAATGTATTATTGACAATGGGATAATTTCTGGACGGGACCGTATCGCGAATGGGAATCATTAATCAGGCCGGTTCATAGGTTTGTGAAAAAATGGATTACAGCAGTGAAATGCGCATACTCAGGTCAACAAATCTGGCGGAGTGAATCAATGCCCCCACTGAAATAATGTCCACCCCCATATCTGCCAATTTTCCGAGGGTGCTGCGCGTCACTTGACCGGAGACCTCGACCAGCGCTTTTTTGTTAATTTCTGTCACCGCTTTTTGAATATCCATATCGCTCATATTATCCAGCATAATCACGTCTGCGCCGGCTGCAAGTGCCTCCTTGACCTGTGCAAGGGTGGATACCTCGACCTCGATTTTTAAAAGATGGGATGCGGTTTGACGGGTTTTTTCAATGGCCGTCCGGATATCCCCGAATGCGGCAATATGGTTGTCCTTAATCAGGATGCCGTCATAAAGCCCTATTCGGTGGTTTTTTGCCCCGCCCATGCGGACTGCATATTTCTCAAGCGCCCTCCACCCGGGGATCGTTTTCCGTGTGTCTACCAGCCTGACCGGTTTATCAGAGAGTTCGTTAACATAGGCGCGCACATTGGTGGCAATCCCTGAGAGATGCTGAAGAAAATTTAGGGCAATCCGCTCGCCGGTCAACAGGGCGCTAAAATCGCCGGAGACCTTCGCAATTTCATCTCCCTCGGACAATTCCTCTCCGTCGGAACACATCGCCATAAAACTGATTTCCTGGTCTATTCGCAAAAACACGCGGTAGGCGGCCTCAAGCCCGGCAATCACCATTGGTTCCTTGGCGATAATAGCCCCCTCCCCTTTCAGCGTCTTTTTGGACAATGCGGCCGTAGTTATATCGCCGGGGCCAATATCTTCAATAATGGCCAACTCAATCAGCTGATCCAGGTGGTACGGCAAAAGGCTTGTGTCTTGGTATTCCATATTTCTATGGGTTACTGAAATTCAGAAATGGATCTAATCGTATCAAAATTTTGCTTAAGCTTTTTCAGCTTTTCCACACATTCATCATACTGACTGCGCGTCTTATCAATCACAGCAGCCGGCGCCTTGTTGATAAAATCATTATTTTCCAGTTTTTTCAAAAACGCCTGGATTTCTTTGTCAAGCTTGGCGATCTCTTTCTCAAGCCGCTGGGATTCCTGGGCAAAATCAATAACTCCTTCCAAAAAGACTGAAATAACGAGATCATCAACAATGGCCGTAGCCGTCGCTTTCGGTTTTTCGCCGGCTGATGCCACGTTCAGTGAATTAAGGCGGGCCAGGTTGCCAATCAACGCCTGGTTGTTTTTAATCAGCGATTGATGGGCGGTATTGTCGGTCTGAATCAAAACCTCCAGGGCCAAAGAAGGCGCAATATTCATTTCTCCCCGGATATTGCGTATACCGGTAATAATATCCATAACGAGGGCCATGTCCGCCTCCGCCGCCGAATCGTGCGCTATCTGTTCAAAGCCGGGCGCATCCGAGGGATAAACGGCCTTCATGACAGAGCCTTCGGTTCCTGGAAGCAGGTGCCATATCTCTTCGGTGACAAAAGGAATAAACGGATGGAGCAAAATTAATGTGTCGTGTAGGATACGCCAGGAGACACTCAGGGCGGCCTGCTTGCGTTTTTCTCCCCACTTGCCGTATAAAGCGGGCTTAGCGGCCTCCAAGTACCAGTCACAGAACTCATGCCAGACAAACTGATAGATTTCATTGGCGGCGGTATTAAAGTGATACCCGTCAATCGCCTCAGCTACCCGATAGGCAACCTTTTTTAGCCGCGACAGCATCCAGCGGTCGGCAAGCCCAAGAATAGAGGGGTCGATGTCAGCGGGTTTATCCGTCACATGCATAAGCGTCAATCTGGCCGCGTTCCATAGTTTGTTAATAAAATTGCGGTATCCTTCAATCCGTTTCTCAGAAAGCTTGATATCCCGTCCCTGGGCGGCGAAAGCGGCCAAAGTGAACCGTAAGGCGTCGGTGCCGTATTTTTCAATGATGACCATTGGATCAATGACATTGCCCGAGGACTTGCTCATTTTTTTGCCGTTTTCATCCCGTACCAGGGCATGCACATAAACATCCTTGAACGGCACATCATTCATAAAATGACAGCCCATCATCATCATTCGGGCCACCCAGAAGAACAGGATGTCAAACCCGGTGACCAGTACCGATGTGGGATAAAACGTTTTCAAAAGCCGGGTTTGGTCCGGCCATCCCATCGTGGAAAACGGCCAGAGCGCCGAGCTGAACCAAGTATCCAGAACATCCGGGTCCTGTTCAAGTCGACGGCTTCCACAAGCCGGGCATTTTTTGGGCTCTTCAACGGCTACTACCAACTCGTCGCAATCCGCGCATTTCCAGGCTGGGATCGGATGCCCCCACCAGATCTGCCGGGAAATACACCAGTCCCGTATGTTTTCCATCCATTTAAAATAGTCGTTTTTCCATTTTTCCGGAACAATTTTTGTTTCAGAATCCTTCACGGCTTCAACGGCTTTTTCTGCAAGCGGCCGGGTTTTAACAAACCATTGTTTGGAAAGATTCGGCTCAACAAGCGTCTGGCAGCGGTAACAGTGGCCGATGCTGTGTCTGTAATCCTCAATTTTTTGAAGAAACCCGTGGTTTTTAAGGTCCTCAACAACCACGCGCCGGCACTCAAACCGGTCAAGCCCCTTATATTTATCACCTGCCTCCTCGGTCATGAGCCCGTCTTCGCCGATTACCTTGACACTCGGCAAGCTGTGAATCTTTCCGATTTCAAAGTCGTTGGGGTCATGCGCCGGCGTAATTTTCAATGCCCCTGTTCCAAAGGATACGTCCACATACGGATCACTAATAATCGGTATTTCTCGACCGGTCAACGGCAGGGTAACGTATTTGCCGTTAAAATGGCGATACCGGTCATCTTCCGGATGTACTGCCACAGCCGTATCGCCCAGCATGGTTTCAGGGCGGGTTGTGGCTACAACCGGGCCTTCGCCCCCGTCCGTTAATGGATAATGGATATGATAGATATGGCCGTTGTGTTCCTCGTGCTCGACTTCAAGTTCGGCAAGGGCGGTCTGGCACCGCGGGCACCAGTTGATAATATAGTTGCCCCGATAGATAAGGCCGGCCTCATATAGTTCCACAAATACCTTTCGAACAGCCCTGGACAACCCGTCATCCATAGTGAAGCGCTCCCTTGCCCAGTCACAGGAGGCACCCAGACGTTTGAGCTGGTTAATGATTGCATCCCCATATTTCCTCCGCCACTCCCATACAGCTTCAACAAATTTTTCCCGGCCGATCTGATGCCGGTCAACACCTTGTGTAGCAAGGTTTCTCTCAACCACGTTCTGTGTTGCAATTCCCGCATGATCCGTGCCGGGCATCCAGAGCACGTTATCGCCGCGAAGGCGGCGATAACGGCAAAGAATATCCTGAAGGGTAATATTCAGGGAGTGCCCCATATGTAGAATGCCTGTCACATTAGGCGGCGGAATAACGATTGAAAATGGTTTCCGTCCGCTTTCTTCGGATGCGGCAAACAAACCGTTCTGCTCCCAAAATTCGTACCACTTGGCTTCAACGGCCTCAGGTGTGTAGCCTTTATTTATTGTATCATTTTCCATTGGTAAACAAATCCGTATGAGATTAAAAAAATGGGGATTATATATAACCCCCATTTAAAAAAGTATTTAGTGTCC
>JAGYOX010000090.1 GCA_018399235.1 Desulfobacterales bacterium
TCACGTACAGCTAAGTACGCTGCATTCCTCGGGATTTTGCGCGCTCCCTGATCTTAACCGGGGCTTGAACTTTTTTCTTTGCCATCCTAAAATCGACTTTTTACAAGATTGTCATCTTTGTTTTATTGTTTTATATTTATTATACTATTATCAGCAACTATTATCAATGTCTTAACAACAAAGGGGACGGTCATGTCATTTAAAGCAAATCTCAGGCAAAAAATATTAATAGACCGGTTGGCGGCGAAGGTGAGCCGTTCCCTAAGGGTTTCAGACGGGGTGAAGAGGGTTGACAAGGACGCCATGAGGGAGTTGCTCCAGATGGCCGGCTACAAATCGATGACAGAACGCGACCTTGAAATTTACCGCCGGGATTTTCAGGCGGATAAAGACGATATGCTGGTTCTGGACAATGAGCTTGTTGTTTACCATACGACGTTGAAGGACGTGCTGGTTCGTAAAAGTCCGCTTATCAAGGAAATGGTGAATATATTTAATATGGTTAAGATATTGAATGATTCGGATGTGGCCGTATCCAAGGGGAGGTCAACGATTGAACGAATTCATTCCGAATGCCTGAACGATCTGGATCTCACATATACTGAAAGCGATATCGAAGAGATTGCCGAAGACGGGCGTACGGCATTGAAAAATGAAACGGCTGACCAATTGGAGGCGGTTTTGGATCTGTTTGCAGAGATACTGTCATTTGAGCCGCCGCCGGTCCCGATTCGTCTGCCTGGCATAAAAATTCTTGGCAGAGTTCATAGGGATGGGGAGGGCGTGATTATGTATGGCCCCGTTCTTACCTTTTATCGGCAGGAGAACTCGTTAAAATTTTTTGATCACCACTTAGCGCCGGAAGAGATGAAGAAAACACAGGCCTATCTGGATATGGTCGGCGGCAAGGTGTCGGCCACCCTTGAAGGCGGCGATATTTTCGGGGAGCTTAAAAAGCGCGTCATGAAAGAGAAACCGCCGCTTGTTGCGTAATAATAAATTGTAAACAGGCTAAAAAAAACGAGCGTTCGCTCGTTTTTTTTTGTTGACTTGCCGCCCGGCTTTTTTTAAAATAAGCCAAACTCGGAGCCTACTAGGGTTCCAGATGCCCTTGAATTCAAATATATTCAACGATCTTTAACAACGATCAATTTGGAGTCGGTTATGCCCTTATTTGAAGTGGATCCGGACAAATGCAACCGGGACGGCATATGCGTGGACGAGTGTCCCATTAAAATTATCACAATGAAAGACAAGGATTCCGTTCCCAGGCCGGTAAAAGGGGCCGATCAGCTGTGTATTCAATGCGGCCATTGTGTTGCGGTCTGCCCCACAGGGGCTTTGTCCCATCAAAGTATGCGCCCTGAGGACTGTCCGCCGGTAAGAAAGGAATGGAAGCTTGGTCCTGAACAGGCGGAACATTTTCTTCGTGCCAGGCGGTCAATCCGTACCTATAAGGATAAACCGGCAGATCGGGAAACCCTTTCCAGATTAATCGAAATCGCCTCACATGCCCCTTCCGGCCACAACACGCAGCCGGTCCACTGGCATGTGGTCCACGATACGCAAACCCTTCAAGAACAGATCGGCCTGGTAGTTGACTGGATGCGGTATATGATCAAAAAACAGCCGGAAATGGCCAACATGATGCATCTGGATATGGTCGTCGCTGCGTGGGATTTTGGGATTGATACGGTCTGCCGGGGAGCGCCGCATGTCATCATTGCCCATGGCCATAAGGATCATCCAATGGCGCCTAATGCTTGCGTGATCGCACTGACCTACCTGGAGTTGGCCGCCCCCTCTTTGGGACTAGGCACTTGCTGGGCCGGGTTTTACAATGCCGCGGCCATGTATTGGCCGGAATTGCAGAAAGCCATCGGCCTGCCAGAGGGGCATCTTTGTTATGGAGCGGTTATGGTGGGTTACCCTAAATACAAGTACCAAAGACTTCCATTACGTAACAGCCCGCAGATTACTTGGCAATGATGGGGCTTATATTGATATTTTACAAAAGTATTAAAACTGACAGTCTCGTAAAAAGTCGATTTTGAGATGGCAAAGTAAAAAGTTCAAGATCAAGGCGCGCAAATCCCGAGGAATGCAGCGTACATAGGAGTACGTGAAATTCCGAGGGATGTAGCGCAACACAGATATTGGACTTTTTACGAAGCCATCAAAACTAATAAATAGGGGGAAGGAAAAGATGGAAGAGATCTATGAGCAGCTGACTCAGCGGTTGGATGATATGGCAACGGGGTTTCCGGCGACCAAGAACGGAATCGAGAAAAAAATTCTGAAAAAATTGTTTGCACCCGCGGATGCCAAAATGTTTTTGATGATGTCGCCGATGCTGGAAACGCCGCAAAGTGTGGCCGAGCGTCTGAACCTCCCTGAAGCTGATACTGCTGCGCATTTGGAAGATATGGCCAGCCGGGGCCTTTTGTTTCGCCAGAAAAAAAATGATCTGGTCCGATATGCTGCGATTCCATTTGTCGTCGGGATTTTTGAATTTCAGCTAAACCGGCTGGATGCTGAATTGGCAGTAGATATGGGTACTTATTATGAGGCGGCTATAGGCAAGACCTTTCAGTCCTATAGTACGCCGGTAATGCGCACCATCCCTATCAACAAGGAACTGGTAAACGAATGGCCGATCGCCCCCTATGAAGATGCGATGAACATAATTGATTCGCAGAAAAAGATTGCAGTCGCCCCCTGCATCTGCCGGACATTGGCCAGAAAGGCCGGTGAGGGCTGCGATAAGCCGCTGGAAACCTGCTTCCTTTTTGGCTCGCATGCGAGTTACTATGTAGATAATGGCATGGGCCGCTATATTGACAAGGAAGAGGCCAAGGCGATCATCAAAAAGAATGACGAGGCCGGGCTGGTCATGCAGCCGTTCAACTCCCAGCATGTCGGCGGGATGTGCAGCTGTTGCGGCTGCTGCTGCGGAATGCTCAGGTCCCTAAAAAAACAGGCGAATCCGGCTGCAGCCGTAAAAAGCAATTACTACGCAAGCGTTGATGAAGAACTTTGCACCGGCTGTGAAACTTGTGTTGAGCGATGTCAGATGGAGGCCATCGAAGTTGAGGACGAGGTTGCAGTCATTGACCTGAAGCGTTGCATCGGCTGCGGCCTGTGTGTATCCACATGTCCGACGGAGGCCATGCATCTGGTTAAAAAATCAGAGGAAGATCTTTATGTCCCCCCCGAGACCGGCATGGAAACCTATATCCGGATCGGCAAAGAGCGAGGTAAGTTTTAATAACCTCTAAATTCATATAGAGCGGGAGGCCTTTGGGCCGCTCCCTGAACTGAGGGCGAAGCCCTGTTAGGTATAAAAAAAGTTTCGAATCTTTTCCATTCGCCGGCGGTTTACCCCGAAATCCGAGTAACCCGTTCGGGACGCCGAGCGGGTATGAATTTGTTTTACCGTGTCGTTAATCAAAAATTCCAAATCATCTTTAAACCGGGTCATCCGGGTTTCGCAAACCGCATGGATGTAACCGTGGCGGGCTGAAACAACGGTCGTCCGGGGAAGATTATTTAAAACGTTCAGAAGCCGGGCGCGGGCCTCTTCGGCTGAACTGTTATATTGGATCGGTTGAACATAATGGCTGCTTGCTACCGCCATTGAAGAGATACAATTGGGCCGGTCCGGGCAGGGTTGGAGCGAATCGTTTACAAGACCCACGGAGTCCGGCAGGTTTTTAAGCAAACGGTCCGGATACGGACGGATTGTCCGGGGGTGTACCGGCAAAGGTTTTTCCTGAAACGGCAATTTTTTGTCAAGCCGGAGTTTAGCGGCCTGCCACAAAATTCGGGTCATGGTCAGATGCGGGGTCAGGGGATGGCGGAGCATGGTTTTAAAATGGGTCGATGGCGTCAACGATTTGGGGCTGCCATTAAGACGGGCTTTAAACGCAACATCTCCATTTCGCATCAGGTTGATCTGGATGTTTAATTCGGGGAAAAGCGGTGAAAAAAAGAATTCGTAAGTGCCCTCCATGGTGTTAAACGGTGAGACAAAAAAGTTCTTATCCGCAACAAATCGATGGACTCCATTATTATCCGGGGTCTTAACCGGTTTCGGGATGTAGACATGGCGCTCGCCAAAGGTATTGTTGATTTCGGCCACCACTGCGGCCAGTCCATTTGATTCGGAAAAGCAGTAATAAAAGCTCACCGGGTTGAAAATATAGTTAAAATAGCGGGCCGAAGTAATAAGTAACACCCGGCTGACATGGGTATCCAGCCCCTCTTTCTGAAGTTGGTTATATAACTTGTCTTTTATTTTTATATTCCCGTAGTCCAGATAATCCGCGTCATGAAGGGACGCCGGACGGAACCGGTTGTAACCGAAGAGCGGCAGCTTCCGGTCCAAAATATCCAGCTCATCTAAGTCCAATCCGTAAACATACACTGGGTACCGCAGTTGATGATAGACCGGCATGAATCGGGTGTGCTCGACAAATCCGGTATAGATGAGGGAGTTCATAGCTCGATTCCAAACTTTTTTCCCACATTGACCGCCGACAACACGGCATCCTCATGAAAGCCATATCGGAAGTAGCTGCCGCAGAAGTAGGTATTCTGCGGGCCGTTCAGCCGGTCGAGTTGGGCCTGCGTATTGATGGCGTCAAATGTATACATGGGATGTGTACAGATTTTATCATTAATGGTGTGATCCAACGGAACCTGCCGGATTGGATTTAAGGTGACCAGATAGTTCTTGTGGGTATTTAGGTTTTGGAGCTTGTTCATATAATAGGTCATGAAAAGCCGCTTTTCGCTTTCAGCCGGCGCTTCCCGGATATAATTCCAGGATGCCCTCGCGCGTTCGATATGCGGCAGGAAAGACATATCCGTATGGAGCAGAACCCGGTTTTCGGAATACTGCCACGGCCCAAGTAGCTTCTTTTCATCCGGCGTGGGGTCTGCCAGCATGTTCAAGGCTTCATCCGCATGCGCGGCAATAACTACTGCATCAAACGTTTCGTTCCCATTTTCATGAGATACACGGACTTTACCGTTTTCCCGGACAATGGAACGGATGGGACAGCCAAGGTGGATAGGCCCGGCAAACTGCTTCTGAAATGCCTTGACATAGGAATGGCTTCCGCCGGTAACGGTATACCATTGGGGGTGCATCCTTACTTTGAGTAGTCCATGGTTTGAAAAGAACCGGGCAAATGTTTGCGCCGGGAATTCCAGCATTTTAATATCCGGCGTAGACCATATGGCGGCGCCCATGGGAACTATATATTTTTCGATCAAATTTTTTCCAAAGCCGTATTTGGTCAAATATTCGCCTAGGGTTAATTCCTTTAGTTCCTGTGAGTCTAAAAGCTTTTGGGTCTTTTTGTTAAAGCGCAGAATTTCGGCAATCAGCCGCCAGAAGCGGGGATTAAGCATATTTTTTCGGTCAGCCAGGATATTTGAGCTGGAATACTGAAATCCGGTCTGCCGGTCAAAATAGCTAAAGGACATGCTGCTCTTCTGCTTTTGAACGCCGAGCTGCCTTAAAAATTCAATAAAATTGGGGTAGGTTAGATCATTGAAGACGATAAAGCCCATGTCCACGAAGGTTCCAGCATCCGGCCCATGTTCAATCGCAATCGTTCGGGTGTGGCCGCCCAGGTAGGAATCCGCCTCAAAAATGGTGACATTATGTTTGCGCTGCAAAATATAGGCGGAAACAATGCCGGCCACGCCTCCGCCCACAACGGCGATGGACTGTTTTGAATCCGTTGTCATTTGGTTCCTTTTTATTCAGCTTCTTCAACGCGGTTCTCAGAAGCACCCTTGACGGCGTCAAGCAGACGCCGGGTCAGCCCGTGAAGACGTTTCGGCACCCCAATCAACCTAGCCGGCAACAGCATCAAACCGGAAAACGTTTCGATGCTTTCGAGTCTCACTCCCCCGCTGGTTGCTTCAAAGTTAAACGTATGCGTTGCGTAAATCCCAAATTTTGAACCGGTCCAGGTAACCGATAGGCCCGCTTCACAATCTGTTACTACCGGCGAGATTCGCATCGGAAAAACGATGGGGTTGAGTTCAAACGAGATGCAGGCGCCCGTCGCCAAGGCGTTGCCGGTTTCGAACCGGCATTGCCGGCACACCGGATTCCATTCTGCCCAGTTTTCGATCTCAGAGAAGACCTCCCAGACCGTTTCAAGCGCTGCATGAATAAACACCTCTTCACGGATGATCATCGAATGGATTATTTTTTCCGGTTTGGATCCACAATGTTGATGTTACTGGCATAGCGCCCGACCGTCCCGTCATCGACGCAACTGTCCAGTTCTTCATCCGTTGCCTCCTGAACATCCTTCAGCGCGTCCAGGGGACAGACAAATTCATTTCCTTTGCCGTCCTTGACGCGGACATAAACGTTTTTTTTGGGCGTCGTCATTTTTCTTTTCCCTCCTTCTTGGTAAGTTGTTTGATTATTTATGATCGACATAAAATTTGTCCAAACGATGTAGTTTTCAATCATAGCTTGGCAAAAAACAGGACTGTTGCGATAGCAGTTTGCCCGGCCCTTTTTCTTCTTCCGCCAGTGCGTTGCAGATGGCCTGATCCATATTGATGAGTTGAAGCGGTATCAGCGCTTGGATGCGGTTTTCCCTGCACACGGCAGGCGTTCGAAGCCCTTCAGCCAAAGGAAAAACGATGCCGGACGGCACCGGGGTAATCAGCGCCACCCAATAGGTGGACAAAAGCGTGTAGAAAAAAGGGACGCCCATAATGATGCGTTTCAACCCGCGCACACGGGCATACATTCTCATTAGATCGACATAGCTGAGGACCTCTGGGCCGCCGATATCGAAAGTGTCAGCGGCTGTCTCAGGGGTTTCGAGTGCGCCCACCAGGTAATCCAATACATTTTCAACGGCTATGGGCTGGGATCGGGTATAGATCCATTTCGGGCAGAGCATTATGGGCAGGCGTTCCACTAAATAGCGCATAATTTCAAACCCGGCGCCGCCGGCTCCGATAATAACAGCGGCCCTGAGCACAGTAGCTTTTGCTCTGCCGGAGCTGAGTATTTTTCCTACTTCCTGACGGCTGGCCAAATGTGAGGATATGTTATCAGCCATTTCGCCAAGCCCGCCGAGATAGATAATGCGCTTCAGCCCGACTTTATCAGCCGCGTTCACGAAGTTCTGCGCCGCCTTACGGTCGCGTTCTTCAAAGGCCTTCATCTCCCGGAAGCTTTTGCCGCCCATGGAATGGACCAGGTAATAGGCCACTTCAATCCCGTCCAGTGCCTTTTCAATAGAGTCCGGATCCAGGAGGTCACCGTAGACGATTTCCGGCTTATTGTTTAGGGGTGCCGCCAGATTCAGTTCCTCCGGCGGACGGACCAGGCATCGCACCCGATGGTCCTTTTCATCCAGTTTGTAGAGAAGGCGTTTACCAATAAATCCGGTTGGACCGGTAACAAGAATTCTAGGGGAAGTTGTCGGATTCATTTTGATCGACTTTCATTGGATTTTAATTCAGATGTTTATTTTCTTTGCCCGGTATAATGGCGTCTTAGTCAAATGCTTAAACCATTATCGCATGCACAAAAAACTTCGCCATGCAGAATAAAAGTATTATGGTTTAAATTAAGAATATACATGGCGGCGGGTTTTTCCACTATAAATTGCCTTTTTATTTAAAGAGCGGGGCAGAGATGATGCTTAAAAACGCTGGGGCCAAAGATCGGCTGATGGAATTATTTTCTGGACAAAAACTGGCGGTGCTTTCTACAGCCCGGAAGGACGGCCACCCTTATGCCAGCTTGGTGGCTTTTGTGGCAGCTGAGGATTTGCAGTCCATATATTTTGCCACCTCAAGGGCCACCCGAAAATATGAAAATCTTCAGAAAGATCCACGGGTGGCTGTGCTTGTCAACAACAGTATAAACATTTCCGCTGATTTTTATCAGGCCATATCTGTCACGGGTATGGGCAACGCGGCTGAGCTATCAGGGGATACGGCAGGCCGTGCGTTACTTCTGTATGTTGAAAAACATCCGTATCTCGAAGACTTTGTCCGTTCCCCATCCTGCGGGCTTTTTCAGGTGACCATGACGACTTACTACCTGGTTGAAAACTTCCAGAATGTGACGGAGGTCCATATTTGACCATGAAGTGGGTTATTCCGGTTGCCGAGTTGACCAAAGACGATCAAATCCGGGTGGGCGGAAAGGCATATATGCTTTACCGGCTTCATAATGGCGGCTTTTCAGTGCCCAAAACCCTCTTTATCCCAACCGATGCCTATATGGATTATGTTGACAGAACCGGGCTTCGGGAACGGATACAGGCTGAGCTGCGCCGCAAGGCATTATCCGAAATGCGCTGGGAAGAAATGTGGGACTGCGCCCTGCGCATCCGTCACATGTTTTCCAAAAAACCGTTGCCCGATGAAATGGCTAAGGTTATCGGGGATGCGATGGCAGCGGCATTTGGTGAGCAGCCGGTGGCTATTCGCTCATCTGCGCTCGAGGAAGACTCAGCCGCCCATTCATTTGCTGGCATTCATGATTCCTATATCAATGTGAAGGGATGCGCCCAAATTTTGAGTCACTTGCGCCGGGTGTGGGCCTCCCTTTGGTCGGATGCCGCTATTTTGTATCGCCGGGAAATCGGTCTCGATGTTCAGGCCAGTGCTATGGCCGTGGTGATACAGGAGGTGATTGAAGGCGAATGTTCCGGTATTGTGTTCACCAAGAGCCCGACAAGGGGGAATCAGGGGGTCTTGGAGGCGGTTCACGGTATGAACCAGGCGCTTGTTGACGGTGCAGTTGAGCCGGATCGATGGATATTTGACCGAAAAACCCGAAAATTTTTGGCCCACACGCCAGCCAAAAGGGACCAGTGGATGCAGTTGGCCGATACGGGGGTTGAGCTGGTGGAACTGCCTTTGGATAAATCCGCTAGTGCCCCGCTTGATCCGGAAACCGCCGAGGCGATTTTTTTAAACGCTTTTTCTATTGAAGCCTTTTTCAAATCACCGCAGGATATCGAATGGACAATGGATCATCATCGGCTTGTTTTCCTCCAGGCCCGCCCGATCACCACATTATCTGAAAAAGGCGCCGGGGATGATCGCTCCTGGTATATGGGCCTGCGCCGAACCTACGACAACCTAAAGACGCTTCGTTCCAAAATTGAAACCGAACTGGTGCCGGCCATGGAAGAAGCGGCGGATGAACTGGGAGGAATAAATCTTGCCGATTTAACCGACAGGGGCCTGGCGGAGGAGATTCACCGAAGAAAGAAGATTTATGACCAGTGGAAGGCGGTTTACTGGTCGGATTTCATTCCGTTTGCGCATGGCATGCGGCTTTTTGGTGAAACCTACAATGACATTATCCAGCCGGACGACCCCTACGAGTTCGTTGATATTTTATCGGCTGGCGAATTAATGAGCCTTGACAGAAACCGTTATTTGGAAAAACTCGCCCTCATGGTCCGGGAAGATCCGTTACTGGCTGCATCCCTGAAGCAAGAAGACCCGGCGTCATTTCCCCCGGAATTTGCAGACGCCCTGGCGTTGTTCAATAACCAGTTCGGAGACCTGTCGTGCGGGATGACGGATATGTCCGGCTGCCGGCCGGATCCCACCATGATTTATCGGTTGCTGCTGAATATGGCCGGACAGAAAGCCGCAAAACGGATCTCTAAAAAAACAGATGTAACCTTGGAAGAGCGGGTAATGGAGTATGCCCGCCGGTTTCCGGCGTCCGGGACGATAGACGCTTTTGATCTGCTGGAGCTGGCCCGGGCCAGTTACCGGATGCGTGATGATGACAATATTTACTTGGGCCGTATAGAGGCACAGCTCTTTGCGGCCGTTAATGAGGGCAGCCGCCGGCTGGCCGATGCCGCGTGTCAGGATGGCGAAGCGGATGAGTCGTTACGGGAGGCGGTCAACGCATTGGTGCCGCAGGCTGATGGACCGAAACATTCATCCGCATCTGGCCGCCAAGTCCGCCCCCGTCAGCTAAGGGGGCAGCCGGCCGGCCCGGGATTTTTCAGCGGGACGGCCCGTGTTGTTTCGGTCGTGTCGGATCTGGAAAATTTTAAACAGGGGGATATTCTGGTTTGCGATGCTGTTGAGCCGAATATGACATTTGTCGTCCCGTTGGCGGGCGCGATTGTTGAGCGGCGCGGCGGCATGCTGATTCACGGGGCGATTATCGCCCGGGAGTATGGTCTGCCCTGTGTTACGGGAATTGCTGATGCCGCTGAAGTGATTCGTACAGGGGACCTGATATCGGTTGACGGGTATTTGGGGGTTGTGACAATCCTCTCGGCGGAATAGAAAACCTGTCAGCTAATCGTTTCATGGTACGCGTCAGTCAGCCCATTTAAAAATACCAGCGACTTTGCACAGATGCAGATGTAGGCGGCATCCGGATGATCAACGAAATTATGCAGATGGGGATGGTCATCCAACAGTAGATCCCGAATTTTCTTTTTTTCGGCATCAGCCTTAATCTCTTCAACCTCGCCTTGCAGGGTCAAGGCCTGGGCTTCTGCTGAATTGCGGGAGTCGATCAGCAGGCTGACGCGGGGGTTGTCAGTTAAGTTTTTGAATTTTCTGGTGCTTCGGTAGGTGACCATGAAGATGCGGGTGCAGTCCGCGTTGGTCGTATAGGCCATCAGCGAACAATACGGCTCATTATTCAACGCTGTGGCCAGCACACAGTGCCTTCGCTTTCTAATTAGCTCCTTTATATCTTCGCGCATGGTAATCCCCTATGATTGATGGATTGGTTTTGCTTTTGCATGGTTTTAAATTTATAATTATAATGATTCTATCATAATATCAACCGGGAAAGGATCAACAGCATGGAGGATTTAGTCAGACTGGGCATCAGCGCCTGCTTGCTCGGTGAAAATGTTCGTTGGAACGGGGGGCATAAACTGGACCATTTTTTAAGGGATACCCTCGGCCAACATGTGGAGTATATAACGGTATGCCCGGAAGTGGAGGCGGGGTTCGGCATACCGCGGGAAACCTTTCGTCTGGTGGGGGATATCGAAAATCCCCGGCTGGTGAAGACAAAATCCCAGACGGATCATACCGACCAAATGCTGCAATGGGCGAAGAACCGGGTCAAGGGGCTGGAGAAGGAAAATTTATGCGGATTTATTTTTAAAAAGGATTCTCCCAGCAGTGGTTTAATGCGAGTCAAGGTCTACAATGAAAAGGGTATGCCGGAGAAGAAAGGCGTCGGTCTGTTTGCGCGGGCGTTTACTAACCATTTTCCGCTGATCCCGGTGGAGGAGGAGGGGCGACTTCACGATCCGCGGTTGAGGGAAAATTTTATCGAACAAATTTTTACCTTCAAGCGGTGGCGGGAGAAGGTGGCGGAAAAGCCGGGCATTGGAAACGTAGTGGATTTTCATACGCGAAACAAGCTGTTGATTCTATCGCACAGTCCGGAATATGGGCGCTCCATGGGCAAACTCGTGGCGGGGGCCAAGCAGATGGGGTTGGATGCGTTTTACCGGCAGTATGAGGATCAGCTCATTTCCGCCTTGCGCTTGAAACCAACGGTTAAAAAGCATATCAATGTGCTCCAGCACATCATGGGGTATTTTAAAGAGCAGTTATCTCCGGATGAGAAGAAAGAGCTGCTGGAGATTTTTGATCAATATAAAAAGGGCTACGCGCCTTTGCTGGTTCCAATGACGCTGATTAATCATTATGTCCGCAAATACGATCAGCCGTATCTGAAACTGCAGAGCTATTTAAACCCCCATCCGGTGGAGCTTAAGCTTCGAACTTATACCTAATTCGGAAAAGGAGTCCTAATAATGCGTATTCAGGAACAGATCAAGCAGGATTTGAAGCAGGCGATGAAGGAAAAGGATGATGAGAAGAAAAACACCTTACGAATCGTCATGGGGGAGTTTGGCCGTGCCGAGGCCAAAGAGCTCTCAGATGACGAGGTGGTGAAAATTATTAAGAAAATGATCAAGTCCGAACAGGAGTCCCTGGAACAATCCGGCAAACCGGCGGATTCCCGCTATATTGAGATCCTTGAATCCTATCTGCCGCAGCTGGCATCGGATGACGAAATCCGTCAATGGATTACCGATAATATCGATTTCGCCAACTACAAAAACAAAATGCAGGCCATGCGCGATATCATGGCGCATTTCGGCGCCGCTTCCGACGGCAATCGCGTCAAACAAATCCTTCAGAACATTTAAATCCTAAAGGCTTTGTGAATGTTCGGTTTTGTGTAGCTGTCAAATTTTTTTTGACAAGATAATAATCATTCTTATTTAGTATGAATATGAAATTAAAAATGAGCTCAGATCGGTATGCTGCGTTTAAAGAGAAACGCCGGGCGCACCATTTGAAAATAACGCCCCAGTGAATGGCTTTTTATCAGGCGCTTATGGATGCGGAGGGGCATCTTTATTCCAATCTCACTCAAAAAAGAAACCCTAAAAAAATTTGTAAAGAGAGGAGAATTTGAAAATGGCGAGTATTAAAGGAACACGGACCGAGAAGAACCTGTTGACCGCGTTTGCCGGCGAGTCCCAGGCCCGTAACCGGTATACCTATTTTGCCAGCCAGGCCAAAAAAGAGGGTTATGTACAGATTGCCCAGATATTTGAAGAGACCGCCAACCAGGAAAAGGAGCATGCCAAGAGGTTTTTCAGTTTTCTCGAGGGCGGAGAGGTCGAGTTCAACGCCGCGTTTCCGGCCGGTGTTATCGGTACCACGCTTGAAAACCTGAAGGCTGCGGCGGCCGGTGAGAATTACGAGCATACCGAGATGTACCCGGGGTTTGCAAAAATCGCGCGCGAAGAGGGTTTTGAGGCTGTCGCCATGGTGTTTGACAAGGTTTCTGTCGCCGAAAAGCAGCACGAGAAGCGGTATAATGACTTGGCTGCCAATATCGAGTCAGACAAAGTGTTCAAAAGAGAAAAGCCAGTGGTATGGCGTTGCATTAACTGCGGCTATCTCCATGAAGGGGCGGACGCCCCTGAGATGTGTCCGGCCTGCGCCCATCCAAAATCCTACTACGAACTGCTGGGCGAGAACTGGTAGAAACAACTTTTGCCGGTAAGCTAAAACAGTAAACTATATATTCGAGGGTGTTCAAAACTTTGCCGATGCAGGGTTTTAACACCCTTTTTTTGCCATTCAAAAACAGGCTACAATCCATCTTAAAAATCCGTGAGATTGACAGAATGCGGCTTTTATGATTTGGATGAGCTAAAAGGATATTACTAACGCGGGCAAATCAGCAAAGGGAGGCTTTAAAAATGGAGATATCAATGAAACCGGTTGATCGGGTGGAAGTATTGACCCTACAGGACAACTATATTGACATGGTGGCAAGGGACAACTCTGAAATCATTACACGGGCCATTCCGCTTAAGGGCACAGAGGTTCGAAACAGCATTCTGGCCGAGCACGGCTTTTCCGCCATGGTCAGTACCGTGGTTGATGACCAACCGAGAAGCCTGTTGTTTGATTTTGGATTCTCCGAGCATGGGGCGGCGTTTAATGCCGAGGCATTGGGGGCGGATATGGGCAGCGTGGAAATCATGGCCCTGTCCCACGGACATATGGATCATTTCGGCGGCATCGAAAAGCTGACGAGCATGATCGGACGCTCCGGTATCGAGCTGGTTGTCCATCCTGAGGTCTTTCGTAACCCGCGTTATATGAAGATTACCGAGGACTTCAAGGTTATGTTCCCGCC
>JAGYOX010000091.1 GCA_018399235.1 Desulfobacterales bacterium
GCAGCGCAACACAGATATTGGACTTTTTACGAAGCCATCAAACACTCAGTTTAGGTCGAATTTTAAGGGTGAGGCGATGACAAAATCCATACTTATTGTCGAAGATGAAACCGATATTATGAAACTGATCGACTGGCATTTGCGGTCTGATGGCTATTCCACCTTCAATGCCGCAGATGGCGTTAAAGGCCTTGACATGGCGGAAGAAAAAATTCCGGATCTCATCCTGCTAGACTTGATTCTGCCCGGCATGAACGGCCTTGAGGTATGCAAATCGCTTAAGCGAAATCCAAAGACACAGAATATCCCGGTCGTCATGTTGACGGCCAAAGGTGAAGAGGTTGATCGCATTGTTGGTTTTGAATTGGGCGCTGACGACTATATTGTCAAACCCTTCAGCCCGCGTGAGCTGATTTTGCGGATTCGGGCTATTTTAAGACGCAATGAAACGGAGCCGGCGGAAGAAAACGCGTTAAAATATCACGACCTTCATATTAATCTGGAAAGCTACCGGGTCTGGCTGAAAGACGAAGAAATAAGCCTTACGGTAACAGAGTTTAACCTGCTGCTTGAGCTGATACAGAACAAGGGAAAGGTCCGGACAAGGGATCAGCTGCTGGACCGGGTCTGGGGCTACCAGTTTGACGGGTATGCCCGTACGGTGGATACCCATATCCGACGTCTGAGGCAAAAAATCGGCCCTTACGCCGAGTCGATCGAAACCGTTCGTGGCATCGGTTATCGGTTCAAGGAAGCCTAAATGAAATCGATTCACTTCCGAACCCGTCTTTTAATCGCCTTCTGGCTTATCCTGATCCCTGCGGTATGCATCCCGGCATTCTATATCTTCAAGACCCTTGAGACCGAAATCCTTAGGGAAACCAAAACCAATGCATTTCATCAACTAGAGCTGACGCATTGGATGATCAAACAAAAAGCCCCCTTTCATGACTTAAAATCCATGGACCAATGGATCACCCGGCTGGGGGAAAAGCTTAACTACCGAATCACCCTCGTCAAATCCACCGGCCAGGTACTTGCGGATTCCGCGGTCGCGTTTGACCAGGTCCCGGATATGGACAACCATATCTACCGGGAAGAGATCATGAGCGCCCGAAAAGAGGGCATCGGTCAAAGCATCCGTTACAGCACCACCCTCAAACGAAAGCTGATCTATGCGGCCAAACCCCTTATGCTGCCCAACTACCCGGAATCCATTATCCGCGTAGCCATCCCCATGTCAAACATTGAATCCCGGCTATCTTTTTATGCCAACCGGTTTTGGGCGTCTCTAGGGGCAATTTTCATCCTGACGCTGATTGCCAGTATTATTCTGGCAAGGCGTCTTGAAAATCCCATCGACCAGGTCGTCCAGGCAACCAAAGAAATCGGCGAGGGAAACCTGGATAAACGCCTTGAAATCGATAAAGGGCCTGAGTTTCTGCAGCTTTCGACCTGCATCAATCAAATGGCGGATAAAATCCAACACAATATCGGGATGATAACGGCCCAAAAGCAGGAGCTAGAAGCCGTTTTTGAGGGCATGCGGGAAGGGGTCATGCTGCTCGACAAAAACGGCCGCATCAAATCCACCAACCGGGCACTCACAAAGATTGCGCAGTGCGTGCCGTCCTGCATCGGATACAGGCCCATGGAGGTATTTTTAAATCCAGAAATTCAGACCGCCTGCGACAACGTGATCGCCGGAAAGCAGCCGGAAAGTCTTCGGATATCCATAGAGAACGAAATTATCTATGAGGTCAACCTGGTAAAAATTCCGGATGGCGGTGCGGTTGTTGTGTTTCATGATATCAGTGAACTGGTTCACCTGGAAAAAGTCCGGCAGGATTTTGTGGCCAATGTCTCACATGAACTGCGCACCCCGCTCACCTCTATAAAAGGCTATGCGGAAACCCTTATGGATAAAAATTTACGGGCCTCAAAGGATGCAGAAACTTTTATTAACACCATTCTGAAAAATGCCAACCATATGTCCAATATCGTCAATGACCTGCTGGAACTGACCAAACAGCAGCAAAAACAGCAGGAACCGTTTGAAACCGTTCCAATCGATGCGGCCGAATGCTTTTTGAACGCATGGGAAACCTGCATGCCAATGGCTGAAGAGAAAAATATTCAAGTGGACAACCAGCTTTCGTTCCCTCTGACCGTATCGGCCGAAGTAAACGCGCTGACCCAGATATTCAGCAACCTGCTGGATAATGCCATCCGCCATAGCCAGAATAATACCAAAGTGACAGTTTTGGCTGTTGACAAATCCGATCATTTTTTATTCGCTGTTCAGGATGAAGGACCGGGCATCGCCCAACGCCATCAGAAGCGCGTATTTGAAAGATTCTATCGGGTGGACAAGGAACGCAGCCGGCAGTCCGGCGGCACGGGGCTGGGCCTGGCCATATGCCGGAATGCGGTGAAGCGCATGGGCGGCGAGATCTGGGTACAGAGCCCGCCGGATGGGCAAGCAAAAGGCTCGGTTTTTTATTTTACTCTGAACAAACCCAATCGGGAAAACGCCTGATTCTTCAGTATCGATAAAGGACCCATTATATGGAAAAACCGAATAAAATCGTCGCTAAGCATCTTGATTTCTTTTACGGCGATTTCAAAGCGCTTGAGGATATTTCCGTAGAATTCAAAAAAAACAAGATATCCGCGTTAATCGGCCCTTCGGGCTGCGGTAAAAGTACATTTTTAAGGTGCCTGAACCGAATGAACGATCTAATCCCGGGAAGTGCGGTGAAAGGTGAGGTCTACATTGACGGCGAAGACATTTATGGCCAGAATATCGACGTGGTCCATCTGCGCCGGCGGGTCGGCATGGTCTTTCAAAAACCGAACCCGTTTCCCAAGACCATATTTGACAACGTGGCATACGGGCTTCGGGTCAATGGGATCAAGGACAGAAAAATCGTTGCCAAACGCGTGGAAAAGAGCCTCAGACAGGCTGTTCTGTGGGATGAAGTCAAAGACAGGCTGCATTCATCGGCATTAGGCCTTTCCGGAGGCCAGCAGCAGCGCCTTTGTATTGCCCGGGCGCTTTCGGTGGAGCCGGAGGTCATATTGATGGATGAGCCGGCATCCGCGCTGGACCCGATTGCCACCCAAAAAATCGAAGATCTGATTCATGAATTAAAAAAGGATTTTACAATTATCATTGTCACCCATAACATGCAACAGGCGGCCCGGGTTTCAGATATTACGGCGTTTTTTTATATGGGCCGGCTGGTTGAAACCGGTGACACGGAAACCATGTTTACGCGGCCACAGCTGCAACAGACAGAGGATTATATTACCGGCCGTTTCGGCTAAAAATAAAGGACATACGATGGAACGCCATTTTTTCAAAGAACTCGAAAATCTAAAAATGACTATCCTCAACATGGCCGCCCTCACCCAGCGCGCCCTTGAAAGCGCCACAACCGCCTATCTTGAAAGGGATGAACAGCTGGGGCAGACGGTCATCGACGGGGACAAAAAAATCAATGCGCTTGAACTCGAAGTGGATCAATATACGCTAAAACTTCTCGCATTGGAGCAACCCATGGCCAAGGACCTCCGAATGATCCTCGGAACGGCAAAAATCAGCAACGAGCTGGAGCGCATCGCCGACCAGGCCGTCAATATCAGTGAACGCACCCAGTTTCTCTCTAAATACCCGCCGCTTAATAGCATACCGGCAATGGAGCAGTTGATCGACGTCAGCCTTTCCATGTATAAAAAGGCGGTGTCTTGTTTTGTCAACGAAGATGTCAAGGCAGCCTATGAAGTCCGAAAGATGGACGACCGGGCGGATCAATACACACTAGAGGTACTGCAGACGCTTGTTGAGTATATGGTAAAAAATACACCGGCCACCGAGCGCAGGCGCTTGAACACCCGGCGGTCCATTCAGACCATTATTATCTCCAGATGCCTTGAACGGGTCTGCGATCTTTCCACGAATATCGGTGAACATGTGGCTTTTATCACCCAGGGCATAAACATCAAGCACCAGGGGATAGACGCTGAACTTTGATTTAAATGGTATTGGGTATTGGGTTTAAGGTAAAAGGTTTAAGGTAAAAGGTTTAAGGTTTAGGGTTTAGGGTTTAGGGTATTAGGTATTGGGTATTGGGTAAAAGGTTTAGGGTTTAGGGTTTAGGGTTTAGGGTTTAGGGTATTAGGTATTGGGTATTGGGTATTGGGTAAAAGGTTTAGGGTTTAGGGTTTAGGGTTTAGGGTTTAGGGTATTGGGTATTGGGTAAAAGGTTTAGGGTTTAAGGTTTAAGGTATTAGGTGTTGGGTATTGCGGGGCGATACGGATCAGATGTTACAAAAGTTTTTTAACTCCGCGGCTTCAGTATCCGACAAGTATCGCCACTCGCCGGCGGCTAAATTGCCAAGATGCAATGTCGCCATGCGGATCCGGTGCAACCCGACCACCTCATTGCCTACGGTTTCAACCATCCGCCGAATCTGCCGGTTTCTGCCCTCCCTAAGTACGATCCGGAATTCACGCGCGCCCTGTCTATAAATCTCCGCCGGCCGGGTAGCCCGGTCATCAATCATCACCCCTTCAGCCAGCCGGTTTAAATCAGCGTCGGAAATCGAATCCTTTGTCTCCACCAGATATTCCTTTTCGTGATCAAAAGAGGGGTGCGTCAGATGATAATGAAGCCTTCCGTTATTGGTCAAAAGCAACAGCCCGGTGGAATCTTTGTCCAGCCGCCCTACCGGATAGAGGCGATGGCCAGTGTCGATTAGATCGAGCACGATTTTACGGCCGGAATGCCGACAACTGCTGATATATCCGGCAGGCTTATTCAACATGATGTAAATTTCAGGCACCGCCGATGTGACCACCCGGCCTGAGACCTCAACGATATCCTTTGCCGGATCAATTTTAATCCCCATTTGAGTGACGACCCGGCCGTTTACCTTCACCCTGCCCTCCCGGATATAGGCTTCTCCCCTTCTTCTTGAACACACACCTGCCTCAGACAGGAACTTCTGCAATCGAATCATTCCGCTCCATCTTCTCCTGCAAACTTCTCCAAAAACAGCATACACCACCGTGACGGTCTTTTTCCCGGAAAGCAAGCCAAAAAGGCACTGAGGTGCTGAGGCACTGAGGGACTGAGGGACTAAGGCACTAAGGCACTGAGGCACTAAGGTGTTTCATCCGGTTTTGTCATTTCGAGCGGAAGCGAGAAATCTTTTACGTGAAGATTCCTCGTCGCTGTCGCTTCTCGGAATGACAGAAGTGAAAGGCACTGAGGGACTTGAAGGCGTTACCTTTCCCCTTAATATTCAAATTCTCAAAACGTTTCCGTCTATGACGATTATATGACAAGCCCCTCTAAATAAAAAAATAATTATAACAAAAAGTTATAGATCATTACGAAATCATGACAAAAATTCATCATGACGTAACCAAAAGGTCACGTGTTCTTAACAATTGGCGGTTAAATAACCAAACTAAAGTCTTTTCGGCTTTGTGAGGCATGTGACGAATGTATGACCGACCCAATTAACAAAAAAGGAGAAACAAAATGAAGCTAAAATTAAGCAGGCCATTATTTTTAATCTTTTTCAGCCTGGGGTTTTTAATAACCCCGATCGCGGCCGCGAGCCAAATTAATTTAAACGAATTTATCGAAAGCATGGATATCAAGGGCGACCTGCGGGTCAGATATGACTATCTTGATCCGGATATAAAAGAAGATGAGTATATTGATCCGGCTCAAAAAAAGGACGACGACCCACAGGATCGCATGCGTGTACGGTTTCGTATGGGATTTGTCTGGCATAATCCGGATGAAAAATGGGAAGTGGCCGCCGGACTGGCTACCGGCGACGAATCCGGCAATACCACCAATGCCACCTATTCATCTGAAGAAATATTTGAAACCGGCGATATCCGGCTCGATTATGCTTATGCCAAACATAAGCTGAATTATTTTACATTTATTGCCGGACAACATAAAAACATCTTCTATTCATCCATGGCGCTCTGGGATCCGGATGTGCGCCCCGCCGGTCTTGCCGCAAGGCTTGATGTGAAACCCCTTTTTGTCAATGCCGGATATTTTCAGGTCCGGTATGCGGATGAAGACATCGCGGAAATGAACGCACTGCAGGTGGGGCTGAATTTCGACAATTTTCTCGGGGCCATAGCAATATATGATGTTCATGACACCAGTGAAATCCTTTCTGAAGTAAAAGCGCTGGATTCGAGCTATGAATACCGGATTGTCGATTTTTATACAGGCTGTCATTTCAAGCTGGGCGCCTTAGATATTTCACCGCACGCACAGATATTCTATAACTTCGGCGCCGAGGGGGAGCCCGGGGAAGGCGCGCTGGGCCTTGACATTGATCCGGAGGATGAAAACCTCGGCTGGCTTGTCGGGTTTAAAGCCAAAATGGATCGCTTCAGCCTTGGGGTTGAATATACTGAAATCGAAGCGGATGCCTGCGTCCAGGATATCAAAGACAGTGATTTTGGCGCAGGACTGGCATCAACGGATGTCAAAGGGTTTAAAATCGGTGTCGGCTATAAAATAACGCCGCACTGTGAATTTAAAACCACCGGTTTTTTCTATGAACCCATAGAACGCGACCCTGATCAGAATGTTGAGCGCTACCAGATCGATTTAAAGTATAAATTTTAGGCGAAAATCATGTCCGGTAATCCGCGTTGATTTTAACATAATCGATGGAGAAATCACAGGTCCAGGCGAGTGCCGAGCAGCTGCCGAGGTTTAGCTCGATGGTAATCTTGAACTCAGGCTGCTTGATCACCCTTGTGGCCCCGGCTTCTGCCCCGGCACCGCAGCCCTGGCCGTTCTCCACCATCTTAACGCGGTCAAAATAGATATCAATCGCCGCCGGTTGAATTGGGACACCGGAACGGCCAATGGCGGCCATGATTCTTCCCCAGTTGGCATCCTCGCCGAAAAGCGCGGTCTTTACAAGGCTTGAATTGGCCACCGTATCCGCAACGGTTCGGGCGTCTGCAATGGAATCCGCACCGGTGACTTCAATTTCCACGAACTTTGTGGCCCCCTCGCCGTCCTTCACGATCATTTTGGCCAGACTCAAAAGGACTTCGTTTAAAACTTCCTGAAACCGGTCAACCGCCTCCTGATCCTCTATAACGATGCCGGACTGCCCGTTGGCCATAAGCAGAACCGTATCATTGGTACTCGTATCCCCGTCGATCGTGATCCGGTTGAAGGATTGATCACTGGCGGTTTTCAATAGACGCTGAAGCGTTTCAGGCGCTGCGCCGGCATCCGTGCATAAGAAGCAGAGCATGGTGGCCATATCCGGCCGGATCATCCCGGCCCCCTTGGCAACGCCGGCTATCGAAAAGGAAGCATCACCCAGGGCTACATCCCGGGTGACGATCTTGGGGACCGTGTCCGTTGTCATAATCGCACGGGCAAAATCCGGCCATCCGTCCGTTGATATTGATGAGATCAGAGACGGCATGGCGGCTTCAATTTTGCCGATATCCAATAATTGACCGATCACGCCGGTTGATGCGACCAATACGGATGCTTCGGGTATATTCAATGCGTCTGCCGCCATTTTCGCCATGGCCGCCGCGTCAGCCGCTCCCCGTTGGCCGGTGCAGCAGTTCGCGTTTCCGCTGTTGGCCACAATGGCCCTGCAGGTACCGGATTTAATCCGCTCCCGGGTGATCGCAACCGGTGCCGCCTGGACCTGATTGGTCGTAAACACGCCGGCAACCGCTGCCGTTGTTTGGGAGTAGATCAGGCCGAGATCCGGCTCCCCGCTTTTTTTTAGCCCTGACGCCGCCGCGCCGGCCTGGAACCCGCTTACCATTGATTGTCTCCACTTCCTTGTTGAATTTATTGACTGCCTCTGGCAACTTAACCTAAAGCCCAATACCCAATACCCTAAACCCTAAACCCTAAACCTTAAACCCTAATACCTTGAACCCTAAACCCTAAACCCTAAACCTTTTACCCAATACCCAATACCCAATACCTAATACCTTGAACCCTAAACCTTTTACCTTGAACCTTAAACCTTAAACCTTAAACCTTGAACCTTTTACCTTGAACCCAATACCTAATACCCAAAACCTAATACCGAAAAAATACCTTGAACCTTAAACTGACCATTGAATATGACGGCACGGCCTATCACGGCTGGCAGCGGCAGAAAAACGCCCGGACCATCCAGGAAACCATTGAATCCGCAATTGCCGTGATGGTTAAAGAGCCGGTCCGGCTGACCGGTTCCGGCCGAACCGATGCCGGCGTCCATGCGCTGGGCCAGGTGGCCAACTTTCACTGCCGGCTCGAGATCCCGCCAAAGGCCTTTGTCGCTGGCTTAAACAGCCTCCTGCCGGATGATATCGTCATCCGCTCCTGCGAAGCGGTGGATAACCGGTTTCATTCCCAGTACGACGCCAGGCTGAAAACCTATAGGTACCGAATCCTGAACCGCCCGATCCCGTCAGCCATCGGCCGGCAGTATGCATGGTTTATCCCCCGACCACTTAATATAAGTGCCATGCAGAAGGCGGTTGGATACCTCGTCGGCACCCATGACTTTACATCATTTGAAGCCAGTGGCAGCGTGAGATCCCACCCTACCCGAACGGTCCATGATGCCCGGATTTTCAGCCAACCGGAGGATATCATCTGCTTTGAGATCACGGCCAACGGTTTTTTACGGTTCATGGTCCGTAATATTATCGGCACCCTTGCCGATGTGGGCATCGACAAAATCACTCCGGAAAGCTTCAAACAAATCCTTTCATCCAAAAACCGGGATCTTGCCGGCGCCACTGCTCCCCCGCAAGGGCTGTTTTTGGTCCGGGTTATCTACGCTGAAGCCGCCGTAGCCCCCTTAAGCCGCTGAATCTGCCTGTTATAAAAGGCAATCACATCCCGACGGTTCAACATGCCCAGGAGCACACCGAGATCATCCTCAGCAACCACCGGCAGGCTGTCAATGTTTTTTGTGGTAAACTTCTGGAGAACCGTATTTAAGTCCTCAGAGGCATTGGTCGAGACCACCTCGGATGTGGCGATGTCCTTCATAACTACTAAAGGCTCAATCTCCGGGGAGAAAAGCACCCCCCTGACATCCGTGCTTGAGAATATTCCCACCATCCGGGAATTTTTATCCATAACCGGGAAATAATGCTGCTTGGTCCTGGAAAAAAAAATCTTAAAATCCGAAAACGGCATATCCTGGGGAATACTTTCGACTTTCCGGACCAAGTGCATAAGATCACGCACTTTCATCATTTGCAGGATATCCACCATAAATTCGCCGGCATGGGCCGGGGAGGCCACACGGTTCTGCACCTGCTTGGCATAAATCCCCCAATTCCTTGCCCCCAAATACGTAATGGAGCAGACGAAAAGGCTCGGCAGAAGCAGCTGATAGGAATTGGTCATTTCACTGACAAAAATAATGGTCGAGATGGGGGCATTGGAAGCAGCGGTAAAAAAACCGGCCATCCCCACAACCACAAACGTACTCGGGTGTGTGACCACAGTGGGCATAAGCTGATTAAAAAGCTTGCCGACCACGCCGCCCATGGCTCCGCCGATAACCACCGATGGACCAAATACCCCGCCACTGCCGCCGGAACCAATGGAAAACGAGGTGGTAAAAATCTTTCCAATGGCGATGGACAGCAGGATTAAAACCGGCAGCTGGTTATTCAACGCCTGCTGGGCAAATCCATACCCGAAGGACAGCGTCTGCGGGAGAAAAAATCCTATAATCCCGGTCAGAAGTCCGCCGATGGCCGGCTTGATATGATTGGGGATGTGTATGGCATGAAATATCCGCACCGTTCCGTAAAAGGATTTGACATAGACAAAGCTTAATGCGACCAGCGCCATGGAGAGCACTGCATAGGGCCCCAATTCCAGGGGATTTTTAAACATCACATCAGGGGATTCAAAAAGGGCGCCCCATCCGAATACCAGGCAAAACAAACAATAGGCCACCACCGATGAGATACCGGCCGGGATGATAACCTCGGACTCAAAATCCGGATCCCGGTACAGGACTTCCGAGGCGAAAAGGGCGCCAGCCAGGGGGGCCCGGAAAATACTGCCGACCCCGGCGCCGATCCCCGCCGCCAGCATGATCCGCCGGTCCCGTTCCGACAGGTTAAGGCGGGTTGCCAGAAAGGACCCAAAACCGGCGCCGATCTGGGCGATCGGCCCTTCCCGGCCGCCGGACCCACCGGTTGTTAATGTAATGGCCGAAGCTATGGTTTTAATCACCGGGATGCGGCCCCGCATGTATCCGCCCTTGTTATGATAGGCTTCAATTGCGGCGTCGGTACCATGCCCCTCGGCTTCCGGGGCAAACCTGTATACCAGCCACCCGCTTAAGAGGCCGCCAAAGGCCGGCAGGAATAACAGTACCCATCGATGGAAGGGCGTCGTGCCTGGAACAAACAGATGATGTTCACCTGCCGGGGGTGGCGGGCGATACCCGGCAATCATGTCCATAAAGATATGGCTGCCGATCTGGCAAAGGTAATGGAATACAACCGAGCCCAAGCCAGCAATGATACCGATTAAAACAAAAAAAAACATCCATTTGCCGGCCCTGGCCACATTGAACGGATTGAATCGGCGTTTGAAAAATTCGATGAGTCTGTGGACTGGCAAAAATTTATTCATAACTATCGCCGATTGAAATGCAGTCTATCCGCTTAAATCATTGACCGCCTGCAGCATATCGTCAAAAAGCGTCTGGATATCTGATTCCTCCAAGCAGGAGAACGCAATCCGGATATCCTTTTCGCCAAGGGCGATAACCCCAATACCATACTGATCCAGTAAATGTTTTCGCAGCTGTTCGGCATTTACCGTTTTCAGCTGAACACACATGAAGTAGCCTGAGTTAAATGGGTAGACTTTCCAGGCATCGTCATATTTGGCGTCCTTTAAAACCTTCCGGACCCTGTCCGCGCGGGATTTAAGAAGCTTGAATTTATGGGCTTTTTCTTCCGGATAGGCGTTGTTTTTCATGGAATTCAGTATGATCGACTGGCTCAAATGCGACGCATTGGAAATGTTGCCCCGCACGCAACCCGCTGTCTTTCGCTCCAGCGCATCAAACAGGGCTTTCGAATCCCCGTTAAAACTTGGCCCATACGTAATAAATCCGACCCGGAGGCCCCAGACGTAGTTTTCCTTGGTCGCTCCATCCAGCTTTATCGGAAGCAGCCGGGGATGGATGCCGCAAAGACGGGCAAAAATCGATTCCTTAAGGGCTTCATCCTCATAGAAAAGGCCGAAGTAGGCGTCATCGCAAATCAGGATGACGTTGGTGCCGGATTCGGCGACATCCTTAAGCACTTCGCCTATCCGGTCGGCTTCCTCTTCCGTCAGGGTATAGCCGGTGGGATTATGTGGAAAATTTAAAAGCACGCATATTTTATCCCGGTCTTGGGCTTCCTTCCTTACCGTTTTTTCAAATGCGTCTGTATTATACCCCCCGGATTCGTTAAAAATCGGGTAATGAACGAGCTTTGCCTTTTTCCGCACGCTTAAAATCATATTATAGTTGCCCCACATCATATCCGGCAGGATTACCACATCTTCCGGATCCACCCAGACGTCGGCGCATACACTGATGGCGTTGGTAATACCGTTTGCCACGACCGGCAGGCTTACGGGTTTTCCCGCAAGCGACGGATTCTTTTCAAACAGGGCTTGCTGCCAGACTTTTCTTAGTTCGGGGAGACCGAATGAGGGCGCGTATGTTAAGGCATCCTCGGCTTCAATGCCTTCCATCATGGTCATAACCGAAGGCAGCGCCATGGGGCGCCCTCCCTCCTTTGCGATGCCGATGGTGGCATTGAGCCTGTCCGCTTTTTCCTTGGCCTCTGCGCTTTGTGTTAAAATCCCCTTTGGAAAGAATAAATGCTTCCCAATATCTGACAACATTTCGAATAGATGCGGGTTGGCTTGTTGAATCACATCATTCAATTGGTCGGCAATCGGATTCATAACAATTCCCTTTTTCCTGAAATGAATAGCTTAACTGTTTTGTAAAAAATTGATTTGTTGGCCCGCCCCCTGCTATAAGGCGCACCAAAATCTGGACTCGGCTGTTGAATCCTACAATTAAAAGAATGTATCTTTTTTAAATCCCTATTGCAAGACTGAAGATAAGCAATAAATGGTTTGAAAATTATAGACAGACATATTACTGAAACCCAAATCCCAGTGAAAGACGAATTGACAATAAGCACCATGAAAGATATTGGTTATTATTAATAGTTTTACTGGAAGGATGGTGTCCATATGAAAATTATTGATGTAAAAAGTTTGGCCATTCCGGATCTTCTTGTTATCAAGTTCGGCAGGTTTACGGATTTCAGGGGATACTTTACGGAAACATTCAGAAAAAGTGATTATACGAACAGCCCGGATATCCATTTTTTAAATAACATTGATTTTGTTCAGGCCAATGAGAGCTTTTCAAAAAAAGGCGTCATCCGGGGGCTGCATTTTCAATGGAATCCCTATATGGGCAAAATGGTAAGAACCATCAGGGGACACATGATTGACTTCGCCCTGGACATTAGAAAAGATTCCCCGTATCTGGGCAAAATCATCGCCTACGACATGCCGTCCGCCTTTGAAAACGAGGCCGGCGAGTGGATATGGGTGCCGCCGGGATTTGCCCATGGCAATCTCTTTCTGGAGAACACCGTCATTGAGTATTTCTGCACCGGCGAATACAGCCAGGGCTGCGAAGCGGGTATATCGCCGCTTGCAGAAGATATTGACTGGTCGCTCTGTGATCCTGAGCTTAAACGGATATTCGATGCCGAAGCCGCAAAAACAGAATATATGACCGAAAAAGACAGGAACGGCTTTACCCTTAAGGCATGGCTGGAAACATCGGATGCGGATCAGTTTATCTACGGCAACCTCACCTAAAGGCCAACACCCAATGTTAGATTCAAAAACCATATTATTTACCGGCGGCAGCGGGCTTCTGGGTAAAGAAATACAAAAATTATTGCCGGACGCCCATTATCCGGAATCAAAAAATTTTAATATTACGAATTTCGAACAGATGGAGGCCTTTATACGCAACCGGACCATTAGGCTTATTGTGCATGCCGCGGCGTTTACATCGCCTCCCCAGATCGATAAAGACCCTGAAAAAGCCCTTGATGTAAATATTATAGGCACCGCCAATGTGGTTAAGCTCTGCATGCGAAACAATATCAGACTTGTCTATATTTCGACGGATTACGTCTTTAATGGGGAAAAAGGCCCTTACGGGGAAGAAGACCCGGTTTTCCCGGTCAATAAATATGCCTGGTCCAAGCTTGGCGGTGAATGTGCGGTTCAGTTGTATGACGACTCACTGATTATCAGGACCTCCTTTGGCCCGAATGAATTTCCCTATGAGAAAGCATTTGCAGACCAATGGACGAGCCGGGGGAGCGTCAGTGTTATCGCTGAAAAGGTTGTTTCCACCCTTGATAAAGACTGTAATGGCATCTTACACGTGGGCGAAACCCCTAAAACAGTCCTTGAATATGCCAAATGCCTGTCCGGAGATAAGGACATAAAGCCCCTTTATCGGGATGAGGTTAGCTTTAAGGTGCCCAAAGATACATCGTTGGATTGCCGTCTATACAATTCAAAA
>JAGYOX010000092.1 GCA_018399235.1 Desulfobacterales bacterium
AAAATACGGGGAGCCATCGTTGAAAGTTAATATCACACTCGCATGTACCGAATGTAAACGAAGAAATTATTCGACGACGAAAAACAAACGTACCAAACCGGATAAGCTTGAATTTAAGAAATACTGCAGGTTCTGTCAAAGGCATACCCTGCATCGCGAAACCAAGTAACCCGGCGAACAGAGGCTTTTTAGTGCCGGAAAAGTCCTTTCCGTTTGATCGGCAGGCTATTGAAATGCAGGCCAGTAGCTCTAACGGCAGAGCGCCGGACTCCAAATCCGGATGTTGGGGGTTCAAATCCCTCCTGGCCTGCCATTGTATTGAGGGTATATGACGGGTAAGCTCAAAGGTTGAACCAACATCGGTAAGGATCAGTTGACGGTCAACTTTGGGCTTTCAATATTTTAGGAGTTTAAATGGCGCGTTTACAGAAAAAAAAACCGGCCGCTAAAAAAAAGAAAGCCAGGCAGGGAGCCGAAGATGGTAGCTCCGCTGAGAACCGGATGAAGGCGTCTAGTGCCCAATCCGCCAAAGGGGCGGGGGAGGCTGTAACCTCCGAAGGGATAAGAGAGAAAAAACAAAAGCGGGATCTTTCCGCCTCTAAAAAACCTTCGACTGCAGGGCAATCTGCTGTTTTACGTTTGGTTGATCGATATTTCGGCAATTGGATTCAGTTCTTGCGTGAGGTCAAAATTGAGTTGAGCAAGGTAACCTGGCCTTCGCGAAAGCAAACCATCGGATCTACTGTTGTGGTTATTGTTTTTGTTTTTCTTATTGCTCTGTTTCTTGGGGCGGTGGATATCGGGCTATCCAGCCTGGTGCGGTTAATTTTATAAGCAAGGTGGTTAGGCCGAATGGCGCTGAAGTGGTATATAATTCATGTATATTCCGGATTTGAAGCAAAGGTGAAGAAAACCCTTGAAGAGCGGATTGCAGCATCGCCACACCCGGAAAAATTCGGAGAAGTGGTGGTGCCGACAGAGCAAGTGGTTGAACTGGTTAAGGGAAAACGTAAGACTTCAAACCGAAAATTTTATCCGGGATATATTTTGATTCAGATGGAACTCGATGATGAAACCTGGCATCTGGTGACATCGACTGCCAAGGTAACCGGCTTTCTCGGGGGGCGGGAGAAACCTGTTGCCATTAGTGATAGAGAGGCCGAGCAGATACTCAATCGCATGGAAGCCGGAAAGACAAACCCGCAGCCCAAATACTATTTTGAAGCCGGGGATGAAGTCCGCGTTATTGATGGACCGTTTACCAATTTCAACGGCACGGTTGAAGAAGTGAATCCGGAAAAGGGCAAAGTCAAGGTGCTGGTTAGCATTTTCGGACGTTCAACACCGGTGGAACTGGATTTTGTTCAAGTGTCCAAAGGCTAAGTTAAGAATATAAGGAGTGTAATTGGCATGGCGAAAAAAGTGATCGCACAGGTCAAGCTTCAGGTAGAGGCCGGAAAGGCGAATCCATCCCCCCCGATTGGGCCGGCATTGGGTCAGCATGGGGTTAACATCATGGATTTCTGTAAGGCGTTTAACGCTCGAACAGCTAATGACGAAGGGATGATCATACCTGTCGTTCTGACAGTTTATCAGGATAAGTCTTTTACGTTTGTCACCAAGACCCCGCCGGCTGCTGTTCTATTAAAAAAAGCGGCGGGAATTGCTAAAGGCGCAGGGGATCCAAAAGCAGAAAAGGTCGGTAAGGTCAGCCGGGATCAGGTAGAAGAGATCGCCAGAAAAAAAATGCCGGATTTAAATGCCGTCGATATGGAAAGCGCCTTTAAAATTATTGAGGGAACGGCCAAGAGCATGGGACTTGAGGTTGTTTAATCGGCGAAAAGGAGTCATACGGGAATCATGCATAAACGTGGGAAAAAATATAAAAATGTAAAAACGAATATTGATCCTGAGCAGCGATTTACCTTTCGGGAAGCCATAGAGGGATCTCTAAATGCATCGTTTGTCAAGTTTGATGAAACGGTGGATATCGCTGTCAGGCTTGGTGTTGATCCGCGACATGCAGATCAGATGATCCGTGGTTCAATCGTTTTGCCGCATGGTATTGGCAAGGAAGTCCGCGTATTGGTGTTTGCAAAAGGTGAAAAGGAAAAGGAGGCGCTTGATGCCGGGGCGGATTTCGTCGGCGGTGACGAGTTGATTGAACAGATTAAAGGCGGGTGGATGGAATTTGATAAGGCAGTAGCAACACCGGATATGATGGGCTCTGTAGGGAAAATCGGTAAAATTTTAGGTCCCCGTGGTATGATGCCGAATGCCAAGACGGGCACGGTTACTTTTGAGCTGGAAAAAGCCATCAATGAACTTAAGGCTGGGAAAATCGATTTTCGTGTGGAAAAAGGCGGGATTGTTCATGCTGCCATGGGCAAGGTTTCTTTTGGCGCCGATAAGGTTCAGGATAATATCACCACATTTATTGATACCCTGGTTCGGATGAAGCCGGCCGCCAGTAAAGGCACTTATATTAGAAGTATTGCCATTTCAACCACTATGGGGCCGAGCTTTAAAGTTGATCCAGCATATGTGAAGGATCTTTTAAAATAACTATCTTGTCTGTCAAAGACCGTAGGTTCACTGGCATCAAAGGTGTTTAATCGGAGATTTGTTTTCCGGCCTACCGAGGCAGGTGTTCTGATACTGTGAACACCTCTGGTTTTTACAGCATCAGAAAGGGGGTGTTTTTAGTTTGCGGTTTGAAAAGAAAAAAGAACTGGTTGAGGAGCTTGCGGAAAAGTTTTCGCGCTCGGAGATTGTAATTGCCACAGATTTTAAGGGATTAAATGTTAGCAAGCTGAATGAGCTTCGCCGCAATCTCAGGGAGGCCGGCGTAGAATACCAGGTGGTCAAGAACCGGCTTCTGATCCGGGCATCCAAGGATACCAATGTAGCCCTGATGACGGATAAATTCCAGGGACCAACGGCCATTGCCCTGGGCTATGATGATCCGGTCAAGCCCGCAAAAGCCCTTGTTAATTTTATCAAGGACAATGAAAAACTTGAAATCAAGGGCGGCGTAATGGGCGGCAATGTATTGGATGTTAATGCCATCAAGAGCCTGTCGGATATGCCGTCAAGAGAGGTTCTGCTCGGTCAGCTTTTGTCGGTGATGAATAATGTGCCAACAGGGTTTGTGAGAGCGCTTAATAACATACCCGAACGGCTCGTCTTCGTTCTGCAGGCAATTAAGGATCAAAGAGAAGCGGCTTAAACGAAAAACAGATCTATTTTAAAAATTGAACATATAGCATTTTGGAGGATATACCATGGCAGATATAAGTAAAGATGATGTTATTGAATTTATTTCCAGTATGTCGGTTCTGGAACTCTCGGAGCTGATTAAGGAGCTTGAAGATAAATTCGGTGTTTCGGCGGCGGCCCCGGTTGCCGTTGCCGGTGCCCCAGCCGCTGGCGGGGCGGCGGCGGCCCCGGCCGAAGAAGAAAAAACCGAGTTTGATGTTATTTTGACTGGTGCCGGAGATAAAAAAATTCAAGTTATCAAAGAGGTTCGGGCCATCACCGGCCTGGGCCTGAAAGAGGCCAAGGCTCTGGTTGAAGAAGCACCTAAACCGGTCAAGGAAGGCATTGTCAAGGAAGATGCCGAAAAAATTAAGGAGCAACTCGAAGGGGCGGGTGCCAGCGTCGAGCTCAAGTAGCCCTCCTTTAGCCAACATTCTCATCGCATTGCATGGACGCCCGGAGTGTTTCCGGGCGGCCGTGTTTCATATTTGTTGATATTTTTTTGGGAGATATTATGACAGAGAATCCGCCGAAATATAAAAGAATCAGAAAAAATTTCGGTCAGATCAAATCCATTGTCGATATACCGGATTTGATAGGGATGCAACGTGAGTCTTATCAGCGTTTTCTTCAAATGGATATTGAACCGGAAGCGCGGAAAGACATCGGACTGCAGGCCGTTTTTAACTCGGTTTTTCCGATAAAGGATTTTACCGGTACTGCATCTTTGGAGTTTGTATCCTATCATTTCGGCGAGGTAAAGCATTCGGTTAACGAATGTATAAACCGGGGGATGACCTATGAAATCGCCGTTCGTATACGGGTTCGGCTGGTTGTTTATGATATCGATAAAGGCTCCGGGGTCTCCAGCATTCGGGACATCAAGGAGCAGGAGATTTATTTCGGCACCCTCCCGCTGATGACTGAGAAGGGAACATTTATCATTAACGGAACGGAACGCGCAGTGGTCAGCCAACTGCATCGTTCCTCCGGCGTATTTTTTGATCACGATAAAGGCCGGACCCATTCCAGCGGAAGAATTATCTATACGGCGCGGATTATTCCGGTTCGTGGCTCTTGGATTGATATGGAGATCGATCCCAAAGATATCGTCTATATTCGTATCGACCGGCGTCGAAAGTTTCCGGTAACCCTGTTGTTCAAGGCGCTCGGCTATACAGATGATGATATCCTCTCCTACTTCTACGATAAAGAAAAAATATACATAAAAAAGAAGAAGTTTTTAAGAGAGCTTAATTTTGATTTTCTGAAAGGGCAGCGCCCAACAGCAGATGTCGTCAATCCAAAGACGGGGGATGTGGTTATCCGTAAAGGCCGGATGTTCACTAAACGGGCTATCCGTGAGCTTCATTCTGCCGGCGTTGAATTGATCCCCATGACGCAGGAGGATTTAATCGGCCGCGTCATCGCTACGGATATCGAGGATCCAAAAACCGGTGAAGTTATAACCAAATCCAACGATGCCTTGGATGAAAAACTGGTGGAGAAACTTTCTGGGGCAGGTATTAAAGAGTTTGATGTGCTTTTCATGGAAGGCCCGTATGCCAGCAATGCGATTCAGAAAACCCTGGCGGTTGACAAGGTGGAAACAAAGGAGGATGCGTTGCTGGATATTTATCGTCGGCTTCGTCCCGGCAATCCGGCGACTATTGAAGTGGCCCAGGAGTTTATCGACCATTTATTCTTTAAGACGGCCTACTATGATTTATCCAGTGTCGGCCGGTTGAAGATCAATCACCGGCTGGGCATTGAAACGCCCCTGGATATCCGGATATTAAGAAAAGAAGATATCCTGTTGACGGCAAAGACGCTGGTTGAACTAAGGGATAATCAGGGCCCGGTGGACGATATCGACCATCTTGGCAACCGGCGGGTACGGGCTGTAGGTGAGCTGCTTGAAAATCAGTACCGTATCGGACTCGTTCGTATGGAGCGCGCCATTAAGGAGCGCATGAGCATGCAGGAAGTCGATGCCCTGATGCCAAACGATTTGGTCAATCCCAAGCCGGTATCTGCTGTAGTTAAGGAATTTTTTGGCACCAGTCAGCTCTCCCAGTTTCTGGACCAGACCAATCCCTTATCTGAAACCACGCACAAACGGCGTTTGAGTGCTCTCGGTCCCGGGGGGCTGACCCGTGACCGGGCGGGATTTGAAGTGCGTGATGTACACCCATCGCATTACGGCCGGATTTGTCCGATTGAAACCCCGGAGGGTCCGAACATCGGTTTGATCGTATCGCTTTCCACCTATGCAAGGGTTAATGAGTTTGGATTTATTGAGACCCCTTACCGGGAGGTTAAAAATGCCAAGGTAACGGATGATATTCGGATGCTTTCCGCTTTTGAAGAGCAGGACCATCCCATCGCCCAGGCCAATGCCCCGGTCAATGAAAAAAATGAGTTCGTCAACCAACTGGTCATATCCCGGGTAGAGGGCGAGTTCATGCAGATTGGCCGGGATAAGATTGAGCTGATGGATATTTCCCCCAATCAGCTGGTCAGTGCCTCCGCATCACTTATCCCATTCTTGGAAAATGACGATGCCAACCGGGCGCTTATGGGTTCCAATATGATGCGTCAGTCCGTGCCGCTTTTGCAAACCAGCGCGCCCTTTGTGGGTACAGGTAATGAAGGCGTTGTAGCAAGGGATTCTGGAGTTACCATTGTTGCCAAACGTGCGGGTCGAGTGGCCAGCGTCGATGCCTCCCGTATTGTTTTGAAGCATGAGCCATCTGGAGACCCTGGGGATAAGAATGTCACTATATATAATCTGTCTAAGTTTGTCCGGTCCAACCAGAACACCTGTTTTAACCAGCGTCCCATTGTCAGAAAGGGCGACTGGGTGAATGCCGGCGATATTATTGCCGATGGACCGGCCACCGATCAGGGGGAACTGGCATTGGGCAAAAATGTGACGGTCGCGTTCATGCCTTGGGGCGGATACAACTTTGAGGATTCAATTTTGGTCAGCGAGCGTCTGGTAAAGGACGGCGTGTTCTCCTCTGTACATATTGAAGAGTTTGAGGTTCTGGCCCGGGATACCAAACTCGGCAAAGAGGAAATTACCCGGGATATTCCCAATGTGGGCGAAGAAGCTCTAAAGGATCTGGATGAATGCGGAATTATCCGGCTTGGTGCAGAGGTAGGCCCCGGCGATATCCTGGTCGGCAAAGTAACCCCCAAAGGGGAAACCCAGTTATCGCCGGAAGAGAAGCTCCTTCGGGCGATATTCGGTGAAAAGGCCGGCGAGGTAAAGGATACTTCACTTCGCGTACCCCCGGGAGTCAACGGCATCGTAATTGATGCCAAGGTGTTTTCCAGGAGCGGAGTAGACAAGGATGATCGGTCCCGGTCAATAGAGAACGAAGAAATCGCCTTACTTGAAAAGGATCGGGACGATGAGATCAGTATCATCGAAGAAACCGCCAGAAGAGAGATTAACGCCTTGATTTCGGGCAAGCAATGCGCCGCGGATTTTACCGAGGGCAGAAAGGTGCTGTATCCAAAGGATACCCGGATTGACCCCAAGCAACTGGCTGCCCTGCCACTGGTAAAATTTGAAGCCTTGAACCTAAAAGATGCCAAGACCAATGAAAAAGTTCAAGAAATTGTCTCCCGTTACCGGGAACAAATTGAAATGGCCCGCCAGGCATTTGATAATCAAGTCAGTGCCATCGAAAGAGGGGATGATTTGCCGCCCGGCGTTATCAAGATGATCAAGGTCTATGTGGCCATGAAGCGCAAGCTGTCGGTTGGCGACAAGATGGCCGGAAGGCACGGGAATAAAGGCGTTGTCTCAAGACTTTTGCCGGAAGAGGATTTGCCGTATTTTGAGGACGGTCGTTCCGTTGATATGGTACTAAATCCGTTGGGCGTTCCTTCCCGGATGAATGTGGGCCAAATTTTAGAGATTCATCTCGGCCGGGCGGCAAGGGGCTTGGGCGATCAGATCAATCAGCTGGTCAAGGACAAAAAAAACAAAGAGCTTAAGAAAAAATTCAAGTCGATATTTTCAGACAAAAAATTCACTAAAGATGTAGATAAAATGTCTGATGATACATTATACAACTTTGCCGACAATTATATGGAAGGGGTTCATATGACCACCCCGGTTTTTGATGGGGCGCGCGAAGAGGAGATAAAAAGCCTTTTGAAAGAAGCGAGCCTTAGCCAGACCGGCCAGGCGACCCTTTTTGACGGCCGCACGGGGGAACCGTTTGACGGCAAGATTACCGTCGGCACCATGTATATGCTCAAACTGCATCATCTGGTTGATGATAAACTGCATGCACGTTCGATTGGACCTTATTCTCTTGTTACTCAGCAGCCGCTTGGTGGTAAAGCGCAGTTTGGCGGCCAGCGTCTAGGCGAAATGGAGGTCTGGGCCATGGAAGCCTATGGGGCGGCTCATGCCCTTCAGGAGTTTTTGACCGTTAAGTCAGATGATATGGCAGGACGGACCCGGATGTATGAAAAAATTGTCAAAGGTCAGAATGTATTTGAACCCGGTTTGCCGGAATCATTCCGGGTATTGACCAAAGAATTACAGAGTCTGGGACTCGATATAAACCTTATTGAGAATAAGGAATAAGGAGAATCATATTGGAAACACTGTACGATTTTTTCATAAAGCCAAAAAACCCAAGACTTTATCAAGGCGTAAGGTTGTCGTTGGCCTCCCCGGAGTTGATCCGAAGCTGGTCATACGGGGAGATCAAAAAGCCGGAAACTATTAACTATCGGACGTTTAAACCGGAGCGGGATGGCCTTTTCTGTGCCAAGATTTTCGGCCCCACCAAGGACTATGAATGCAACTGTGGCAAGTACAAGCGCATGAAACACCGTGGTGTGATCTGTGAAAAATGCGGGGTTGAGGTCATACAATCCAAGGTGCGCCGTGAGCGGATGGCTCATATCGATCTGGCCTGCCCGGTCTCCCATATCTGGTTTTTGAAAAGTCTTCCCAGCAAAATCGGCAACCTACTAGATTTGACCCTGAAGTCGCTTGAAAAGGTGATCTATTTTGACAACTACATTGTTATTGATCCCAAGGATACGGGGCTTACCCGCCTTCAGTTGCTGACCGAGGACAAGTACAGGGAGGCACTGGAACTCTATGGCAACAAACTCGAAGCCGGCACGGGGGCTGAAGCCATCAAGGAGCTTTTAAGCCGGGTTGATATCACCGCGCTTTATAATGAATTGAGAGAAGATCTTCAGAATACGGGTTCTGAGGCCAAGCGGAAAAAGCTGGCTAAGCGGTTAAAGGTGGTGGAGGCGTTCCGCCAATCCGGACTGGACCCGGAATGGATGATTCTGGAGGTTATCCCTGTACTTCCCCCCGAGCTTCGGCCGTTGGTTCCTCTTGAAGGCGGGCGGTTTGCCACATCAGATTTAAACGATTTGTACCGCCGGGTGATTAACCGGAACAACCGGTTGAAACGCTTGATGGATTTAAATGCCCCGGATATCATTGTCCGTAACGAAAAACGGATGCTCCAGGAATCGGTCGACGTTTTGATTGATAACGGCCGGCAGGGACGGGTTGTGACCGGTACTAACAAGCGGCCCTTAAAGTCCCTGAGTGAAACCCTGAAGGGCAAACAGGGGCGGTTTCGTCAGAATCTTTTGGGCAAACGTGTTGATTATTCCGGAAGAAGCGTTATCAGTATCGGCCCCAATCTGCGGTTGCATCAATGCGGGCTGCCGAAGCAGATGGCCCTGGAGCTTTTCAAGCCCTTTATATACCACCGGTTGGAAGAAAAAGGGATTGTCACCAATGTTAAAAGCGCCAAGAAATGGGTGGAGCGCAAAAGCCCGGAAGTCTGGGATACCCTGGATGAAGTGGTTAAAGAATATCCGGTTATGTTAAACCGGGCGCCCACCTTGCATCGTCTGGGCATTCAGGCCTTTGAACCCGTGCTTATCGAGGGCAAAGCCATTCAGTTGCATCCGCTGGTTTGTACGGCCTTTAATGCCGATTTTGACGGGGATCAGATGGCGGTTCATATCCCCCTCTCCCTTGAAGCCCAGATTGAAGCCCGTGTATTGATGCTGGCCTCCAATAATATTTTGTCTCCGGCCAATGGGAACCCGATTATCGTGCCCACCCAGGATATTGTATTGGGTATTTATTATATGACCTTCGGGGTCGCCGGTGTAAAGGGCGACGGCATGCGGTTCTCAAATACTGATGAGGTAAGATCCGCCTATGATGCCGGCAGTATAGATTTACATGCCAAAGTTCAGGTGCGGATCAATAAAAAAAGGTACGACACGACGGTGGGGCGGGTGCTTTTGTGGGAGCTGGTACCAAAGGGAGAAAGCCTGGTGCTTCGGCATATCATGGTTTCTGCCAAGGAAAATGCAGAGGCTGTTGTTGATGAAATCGAAGCCGGAGAGTCGTTTGAAGACCTTGTAGATAAGTATTCAGAGGCGTTTGACAAAACATATAACGGCAACATTGGCCTGCTTGAGAAGGAAGAGTTCCAGGAAATTTTTCAACTCAATGGTCAGGACGCAGATACGGTTTTTTCATTAGATAAAGACGAAGTCAGCCAGATGGTCTATTCCGGCGGGAAATATCACCTGTTCCAGGTCATTGAACGGCGGGCTGAAATCCAATTCGATATGGTCAACAAGGTCCTGAATAAAAAGGGGCTTCGGGAGATAGTGGACTATACTTACCGGCATAAGGGCCCCAAAGCCACAGTTATTTTGGCGGACCAGCTGAAAGATATCGGTTATCAGATGTCAACCTTTGGCGGGCTGTCCATCGGTATCGACGATATGATTATTCCGGACACCAAGTGGGATATCATCAACCGGGCTGAGAAAGAGGTGACCGAGATCAATCGTCAATATACTGAAGGGCTGATCACCCAAGGTGAAAAATACAACAAGGTGGTTGATATATGGGCAAAGGCTACGGATGAAATCGCCGATGAAATGATGGATGCTATGCAAAAACCCTATAGCGAGCGGTCTTCAGATCAACCTAAGGGTGAGGTGGATAAACGGCTGGCGGGCCGTTTGTCCTCGGACGGAAGCGATGTGGTGAATTCGATTTTTACCATGGCAGATTCCGGAGCCCGGGGCAGCCGGGATCAGATGCGCCAGCTGGCCGGTATGCGGGGGCTTATGGCCAAACCATCCGGGGAGATCATTGAAACCCCGATTACAGCGAATTTCCGTGAAGGGCTTTCAGTTTTACAGTACTTTATTTCTACACACGGCGCCCGGAAGGGGCTTGCGGATACCGCCCTGAAAACGGCCAATTCCGGTTACCTTACCCGCCGTCTGGCGGATGTCGCCCAGGACTGCACGGCATCGGAATTTGATTGCGGCACGGTTATGGGCATTGAGGTTGAGGCCCTGCTGGAAGGCGGGGAAGTGATCCAGCCGCTTTCTGAACGCGTTCTTGGACGAACAGCGCTTGAGGATGTGGTCGATCCGTTCACCGAGGAGGTTTTGGTCAAGGCCGGCGAGGAAATTGACGAAACAGGCGTTTCCCGGATTGATGCCTCCGGGGTGACCAGTATTAAGATCCGTTCGGTACTGACCTGTCGGACGCGAAATGGGGTATGCTGCAAGTGCTATGGGCGGGATTTATCCCATGGCGGGCCTGTGGAAGTCGGTCAAACGGTGGGTATTATGGCGGCCCAGTCAATCGGAGAGCCGGGGACCCAGTTGACCATGAGAACGTTTCATATCGGTGGCACGGCCAGTCGGAGGGTCGAGCAGGCGGATATCCGTTCACGGGTCGGCGGCACCGTTAAGTTTGGTTTGTTGAATGTGGCGATCAATTCCGAGAATCGAACTATAGTTATGAACCGGCGCGGGGGGGAATTCTCGATTGTGTCCGATTCCGGCCGTGAACTGGAAAGATTCCCGGTTATCTATGGTGCCGAGCTTGCTGTTAAAGACGGCGAGAAGGTCGAGCAGGGCCAGTTGCTGGCCTCATGGGACCCCTTTACCACGCCGATTATTACGGCGGTATCCGGTAGGGTCAAATTTGGCGATCTGACTATAGGGAAGACATTGAAGGAAAAGGTGGACCCGGTTACAGGGAAATCAAGTCTCACGGTTGTCGAGTCCAAGGAGGTGGATGCCCGCCCAAGGATTTCCATCAAAGACAAAGAAGGCAAAACGGCAAACATTCCGGGTTCAGGCGCCGCCCGCTATAATCTTCCGGTTGAGACCATTTTAATGGCGGATGAAAATGACAGCGTCAAGGCTGGCGATATTATCGGCAAGCTCCCTCGGGAAACCACCAAGACCAAGGATATCACCGGTGGTCTGCCACGGGTGGCTGAACTGTTTGAAGTTCGGAAGCCAAAAGAAACCGCGGTGTTAAGTGAAATTGACGGGTATGTGTCAGTCGCCAAGACCCCGAAAAAGGGGAAACAGAAGGTCACGGTGACGCCGGTGGATGCCGGTGAGAAAAAAGAATATCTTATTCCGCGGGGCCGCCATATTAATGTCTATGACGGAGACTTTGTCAAGGCCGGTGAGCAGCTGACCGGCGGAAGCCCGAATCCTCAGGATATTTTAACCATCCAGGGTGAGGTCGCTTTGGCCCGGTACCTCTTAAACGGGGTGCAGGAAGTCTACCGGCTGCAGGGTGTGCGGATCAACGACAAACACATCGAGGTCATTATCCGGCAGATGATGCGCCGGGTCCGGGTGCAGACGATCGGGGATACCGAGTTTATTCCGGAGGAGCAGGTTGATAAACATCGGTTTGAGGAAGTGAACCGAGCAATTGTGGAGCAGGGCGGCCATCCGGCAACGGCCGAACCATTGATACTGGGTATCACCAAAGCTTCTCTCTCAACGGACAGCTTTATATCAGCGGCCTCATTCCAGGAGACCACCAAAGTGCTGACCGATGCCAGTATCGAAGGCGCCTATGATGAACTCAAGGGGCTCAAGGAAAACGTTATTATGGGGCGTTTAATCCCCGCCGGTAGTGGACGCGACGAATATGCCCAACCGGAAATCGAAGTTGAATTAAATCCCTATGTTGGACAATGGCCGGAGTCATAGCCAAAATAATGCAGCAGGAATTAATATAGGGCGCTGTAAAAATGCTTGACAAGGCAATTAATTTAAAATAAAATTAAATATTTTAACTCGGTAAAAATTTGTACAAATATTCAGGGGTCTAATAAGCATATGCCGACAATTAATCAACTGGTCCGGAAAGGACGCAAGCGGATTGAGCAAAAAAAGGGGGCGCCCGCATTGCAGAGCTCACCCCAGAAGCGGGGGGTATGTGTTCGGGTATATACGGCCACACCCAAAAAACCGAATTCAGCATTGCGCAAAGTTGCCAGGGTGCGCCTGACAACGGGTGTGGAAATTTCCGCCTATATCCCCGGTATCGGACATAACCTTCAGGAGCATTCTGTCGTGCTTGTTCGGGGCGGCCGGGTCAAGGACCTGCCGGGTGTTCGCTATCACGTGGTCCGGGGAACATTGGATACCTTGGGTGTTGCCGATAGAAAACAGGGGCGCTCGAAGTTCGGTACCAAGCGGCCCAAGTAAAGGATATCAAATTTTAACTAGAGGATTATAGTATAAGCCATGCCGAGACGTAGAGAAATTGCTGAGAGAAAACTGCCGCCGGATTTGAAGTATAACAGTGAGCTGGTTGCCCGGTTTATCAACTATATTATGCGCGACGGCAAAAAGAGTGTGGCCCAGTCGATTATATATGGCGCCCTTGAGTTCATGGGGCAGAAAAGCGGGGATGACCCGCTAAAGCTTTTTGAGCAGGCGGTCAGCAATATCCGGCCTCAGATCGAGGTCAAATCCCGTCGGGTCGGAGGATCGACCTACCAGGTGCCAACAGAAATCCGTCCAAAACGCCAGACGGCATTGGCGTTGCGCTGGATTATTGCATATTCGGGCAAGAGAACCGAGAAAACCATGGCGCGGAAAGTGGCGGGTGAATTAATGGATGCCCTCGAGCATCGTGGGGCATCTGTTAAAAAAAGGGAAGATACCCACCGAATGGCGGAGGCCAATAAGGCTTTTGCCCACTATCGGTGGTAACTTTTTGTTTTTATTTATTTTAGTTATTATTTTGCCCATCTGCTTTCTTCAAATCAGATGGGCAAAATAACTTTTTAATTAATAACCAACATTGTTAGGTGCACTTGTAAAAATCGGAAGGCTCCAATAGGCCCTGT
>JAGYOX010000093.1 GCA_018399235.1 Desulfobacterales bacterium
GTCATTGGAATTTGGGTATTGTTTGTTTTTTGAGATTTGAAATTTGAAATTTCGATTCTCCCTCAGTCCCGGGCCTCGGCCCGGGGGAAACGCTTCGAGTTAAGGGCGCTGAATAGTTGACATCCCCGGCCAGCTTGATATTGGATCGGTCGATTTCACCAAATGCATCCCGGCTTCCGCAAACCGGTTGAATATTCTATCGGATGCCTCTGTATAGTCGACCACCCCGGGAACAACCACCGGCGAGGTACAGTCCTCCAGTATATATACCTTCTCTACAAGCCGCCGATCATAGGCCATTACATCTTCCAAGAGATCCGAGATCGTCCAGGCCACGCAATGGCTTTTCGCCTGGCCCGCAATGACAACCGCATCATTTTGGATGAGCTTGTTTAGCATTTTTTCGTTCTTTTCAGCCAGCGGTTTACCCTGCGGATCCCGGGTCACTTCCGGGCCTAGAACTGAATAATGCTCCGTAAATGGGTTTTCCCCCTTGACATGATAATCCGGCTGGGTGGAACGGGCGATGGCATGGAAAAACAGCGCCTCTTCCACCGCTGAAACCAGGGCGTGTCCAATTCCCCCGAGCATGGCATGATACGGCCATATAATATAGTCGTATTTTCCGCTTTCCTTTAACTGCCGGGCATAATAGAGAAGGTATTCCTGACCGTATTCCGGCGTAATGTTCAAAGTGTCTGCCAGTTTATCATTAAACCGCCAGCGCCCCTGCAAAATATCCGCTTCGGTGACAATGGTCAGCGGCGACGGGTGTTCTCCCCTGTCATTGACCAGAAAAATACTATGGAATACCTGAAGGGGATAATGGGTATCCATTGTCGGCACGGTTTCCGTAATCGCATGCAGATACCGGTATATAAAGCGGCAAAGGCGAATATTGTCATCCACCGCACCTGTCCCCGATCGTCCGGCCACGTAAAGCTCATAATCCGGGATGCAAAAGGTGTTCTGGACATCCACCAGCAACAGGCACAGCTTAAAATGATCCCTGCCGGCCTGCTGGATATGGTGGGTCTTCGCCCATTCTTCCGCTTCAGCGGCCCGGTTTGCATAATCAACGCGCCAGACCCTCCCGACGCTTTCCGGGGCAAAATGCCCGGGTACTTCTAACTCCTTGATTTCCATTACTGGTCTCCTTATACTTTAACACCTTGATGTCCCACTGTTTTTATATCATAAGAGGCATTTACAAACGAGTCAAAACCAAGTTGACGCGTCGGGATATTTTCACACTGTCAATCCAGGACTTGCCTTTTAATGAATGCGGTGATACCCAACAACCTTTCGCCTTAACTCAATTTAAGCTTCGTTTGATTTATTTTGTTGGGTAAAAGATAGACAGGTATCCCATGAAAATATTTGACAGTCACTGCCACCTGAATCTCGATTCTTATAGAAAGGATCTGCCCGAGGCCATCGAACGGGCGAGGCAGGCCGGGGTAAAAGGAATGATGGTTGTGGGGATAACGGTTGATGAGTCCCGGGCGGCGGTTGAAATCGCCAGCCGATTTTCAGGCTGTTATGCATCTGTGGGGGTTCATCCGCATGATACGGCTTCCTGCTCTGAAGAAAGCCTAACGGCTTTGAAGGAGCTTGCCAAGTTCAGGGTGGTGAAAGCATGGGGGGAGATTGGCCTTGATTTCAACCGGATGTATTCCCCCAAAAACACCCAGGAAAAATGGTTTATCAGGCAGCTTGAAATGGCTGATGCCTTGGACCTGCCGCTTATTTTTCATGAACGGGATTCCGGGGGGCGGTTTCTGGAGCTATTGACCGCCCACTATGGCGGCAATCAGCGGCTGGGAGTGGTGCATTGCTTCAGCGGTTCGATAGATGAAATGGAAGCCTATCTCAACATGGGGCTCTATATCGGCATCACCGGCATTTTAACCATTCAAAGCCGCGGCAGCCAACTGCGGGCCCTTGTTAAACAGGTCCCTCTCAATCGAATGGTGATTGAAACCGATGCGCCGTTTCTGACGCCAAATCCGGAGAAAAACCGCATCCGACGAAATGAGCCGGCGTTTGTAAAAAGCGTGCTTTTCAAGCTGGCCGAAGTGCTTGATCATGATCCCCAGCATCTGGCAAAAACCCTCTGGGATAATACTTGCAGGCTGTATCGGATTACCGATACATTAAACAACAAACAAGCATAGGAGCCCCCTTTAATGAAGCTCGGCATTATTGGCCTCCCCGTTTCCGGAAAAACGACGGTGTTTGAGGCGTTAACCCATGAATTCGCCCATACCGGCGATAAGAGCGAAGACCGGTTGGGCACCATCCATGTGCCGGACGACCGGATCGATGCCCTGAGCCGTATGTATCAGCCCCGAAAAACGATTTATGCCCAGGTGGAGTATTTTCTGCCCGGCAAAACCGGCCAGAAAAATTCGAGCGACAAGGCTGAAACCGCCTGGACCGCGGTTCGCGACATGGACGCGTTAATTCATGTGGTGCGTAATTTCCGAATGTTCGGCCTGGATGAACCGGCTCCGGAAAGCGATTTCCTAAAACTGGATCAAGAACTGATACTATCAGACCTGGCGGTTGTGGAGAAACGCCTGGAACGGATGAATGCCGAAGGCAAAAAGGGAAAACCGGTTGATGCCGACGAACAAGAACTTTTGGAAAAATCCCGTCAGCTTCTTGAATCCGAAACCCCCCTTCGCCGGGATCCGGCACTGGCCTCCGACCCTCAACTCCGGGGATACGCCTTTTTATCGGCAAAACCGGTCATGGTTTTATTCAACAACGAAGACGAAGATACCGCCCTGCCCGAGCCATCGGGCTCTGTGGGTCAGGAGGAGCGCCTTGTCATCCGGGGAAAGATTGAACACGAACTCGCCCAGATGACGGATGAAGAGGCCGCCGACCTTCTGGCGGAGTTTAACATCGCTGCCTCAGCCACCGCCCGCGTCATTCAAAAATCCTATGCCATTCTCGGTCTGATCTCATTCTTTACTGTGGGCGAAGATGAGGTCCGGGCCTGGACCATTCAAAACGGCACCATCGCCGTTGAAGCCGCCGGCGTCATCCACACGGATATGAAAAAGGGCTTTATTCGCGCGGAAACCATTTCTTATGAGGATTTGATGGCCGCGGGATCCATGAATGCGGCCAAAAAAAAGGGTACTTTGCGCCTTGAAGGCAAAACCTACGCCGTTAAGGATGGGGATATTATCAACTTCCGCTTCAACGTCTGATGGCCAAGCAAAAAGCCCAATATCATCCCAGATATTTTTAACCTTTATTTGGAAACGTCCCCCCCCCGCGCCGATCAGTAACTCTTGCGATAGGTTAAAGGCTTTTAGCCGCTAAGATAATTCATCCGGTTTTGTCATTTCGAGCGCCAGCGAGAAATCTTTAACAAGCAAGATTCCTCGTCGCTCGCGCTTCTCGGAATGACAACGGCGAAAGGCACTAGGATAGCACTTACCTTAAACCCTATACCTTAAACCTTAAACCCTATACCTTAAACCTTAAACCCTATACCTTAAACCTTAAACCCTATACCGTTAAGTTGTAGGATTCTTCAGAAACTGATATTTCTTTAAGGCCTCAAGTATCCCGCCGGCACAGGGGTTATCGGCAAAATAGGTATTTTTGGCCCCCTTCAAGGTGCCGAGCTCCGGGCTGTAATTGCCGACTACGACCCCGCGAGGTTCTCCACGAAGCATCTCCTCGTCATTGCCTGAATCGCCGCAAACCAACAGATTATTCAGCGGGATTTCCCACTTATAGCTGAGGTAACGAATGGCTTTACCCTTGGATGCCCTGTAAGGAATGATATCCAGGTACTCTTCATGAGAATAGATAAGCGTATACCGGCATTTATTTTTGAGAAGCACATCATGGACTTTCGCCAGCCGGTCTTTACCGGGACGCATGTTAAAACTGACTTTATATGGCCGCTGGGAGTCCTCCTCCTGATATTCCAAAAAATCAAACCCGGATAACAGATCGACAATTTTTTTGCGATCCCATTGGCTGGCAATATGCGTTTCCCACCCGCGATCATAGTAAAAATCGGAGCCGTAATAGATCTCCGTGCCGACCGATGATATAATTATATCCGGCGTCGGCACGTTATGCCCTTCCAAAATCTTCTTGGCCGAGGATACGGTCCGGCCGGTGGCAACCGCAAACCCTAGCACCTGCTGATGGTCTTTAAGAATTTTTATGAGTTCTGGCAGTTGATCGTTGGACTTTCCGATCAACGTATTGTCAATATCGGTAATTAAAAACCGGTCCAGAGAGGCCAACCGTTTGCCAATGGGCGTAGCGGCCCGCTCCTTTTCTTCCGCAACACTCGTCTTGGATTTGATTTGACTGACGGCATTCATATAAGCGGCCGCATGGCTTTCCCAGGTATAAAATTTCCTTACATTCATAATGCCGTTTTTGGAATACCGGGTCCATAAATCGTAATCCGTTATGATGCTCTTTAATGCGTCTGTTATTTCTTTCGGATTTGTCGAATCAACCAGTATGCCGCTTTTACAGTTGCTAATGATATCGCGCGGACCGCCGTCGTTTGTAGCAACAATCGGGAGCCCCGTGACGGAGGCCTCCAGCAGGGTAAGCCCGAACGGTTCGGTTAAGGCCGGATTGACAAACACGCCACGCTTTTCAGCGGCAATCCGGTACAATTCCGGAACCTCGTATTCAATATCATGTTTTTTAGGAATCGCCATTTTGCCGTAAAGGTCATACTTGTCCATTAAAAGAAGCATCCGGGTCAGCACATCGCTTTCGTTTTCCTCCATTTTATCAATATCTTTACGGATTCCGGCAAAAATGGCCAGATTGGCCATGGTCTGCAGCTCCTGATCCTCCCCGTAGGCCTGAACCAGACCGGATATATTTTTGCGCTTGTCCGGCCGGGAAAGTGCAAGAATCAGCGGTTTGTCCGGATACATGAGGAACCGGTCAAGCTCCCGTAAAACCGAGGCCTGGGAATAGAGCTCGATCTCTTTTTTCTCATATTCCGGCAACCGGTCATGATAATACGGGTAGAACCTGGTGATATCGATTCCCGGCGGGATCACCCGGTATTCAGGGATTTTTGAGTTGTCATAGAGCTCGTACTGCTCGGAGATTTCCTGGTTCGTACTGGTGACAATGATATCCGCGCTTTTTATAACCTCTTCTTCAACGGCAATCCGGTGATCAATTTTATATTTCTTAATGACGTCTTCTTCTGTCATGCCGTCATTCAATAATTTCTGGTACTTTGACCGGCCCATGGAATGACCGGTAAAAACCAGCGGGATACCGAAAATTTTTGCCAATTCCATGGCCACGTAACCGGCATCCGCATAGTGACCATGAACAATATCCGGCACGCAATTTTCGCCTTTGATGAATTTGACCGTCTTATCCACATATTCGTCCATATACGGCCACAAAAGCTCCTTGCGGATATATTTCAAACCCCCGCATCGGATACGCACGATCCGGAACCTGTCATTTACTTTTTCGATGGGTTGGCCATAGTCCTCGGATACTTTCTTGTCCTTGATCTGCCGGGTGAACAGATCCACCTGCCTTACGTCATCGCGCCTGCTCAAATGATTCGCCAACTCAATGACATACTTGACCTGACCGCCGGTATCCGCATCCCGCCCGAGTTCCAAATTTTCAGACCTCACCAGTCCATGTATACTGAACATTTGTATATATAAACCATCATCACCCATTGAAATCGTCCTCGATCATATTCTTCATATGCTGATAAAAGGTTATATTTTCAGGTACGGCCCCCTCTATGCGACAAATGCTGGCGGAAAACATGGTGGCGTTGGACAAAATTTTCTCCGGCGGCCATCCTCTTAGATGACCAAGGGCAAGTACCGCCGCATAAGCATCTCCAGCCCCCACCGTATCAACAATCGGCTCCACATCCGTGGCGGAAACCGAAAAATGGTCATGGCTGCTCAAAAAAAGCTCGCTGCCCTCATGGCCGCGGGTCAAAGACAGCACCTGGATATTGTATTGCGCCATCATGGAAAAAGCCGCCGCCTCGGTTTTCTCATCCGTCTGGATAATTTCCCGACTGATATATTCCAGTTCTTCTTCGTTAAGTTTCACAATATCCGCTTTTTTTAAGGAATAATTGATCACCTTTGGCTGGCGGAGCCCCTGCCTGAGATTAACGTCATAAAAGCAGGGAGTTTCTGAATCCAAACTGTCAAGGAATGCCTGGACCCGGGAAAATCCATCCGCGCTCCGCTGGATCAGGGTGCCGAAATAGACCATGTCCAACGACGCCTCCATCGATTGATAAGGGCTAAAATCGATGTAATCATAGGCCACATCCGGCATTATATCGAATTCCGGGTTGCCTGCGCCGTCAAAAGAGACCAGTACCTGACCGGTGGGATGATCGGGATCTTTTTGAATATCAGACGCATTGAATTGATTTCGGGCAAGCATTGAAAGAATTTCTTCTCCATATGCATCCTGACCGATCCTCGATAGGAACCGTACGGGCATACCAAAATTTTTTAGATGATAGGCAAAATTAAACGGAGCTCCTCCGATACGCTTATAATCCGGGAATATATCAACCAATAGCTCACCGATAACAAAGATCAATGCCACCTCCCGCGTTTATTAAAAATGGGTTACATGACGACTGCTGTTATTAATTAAACTAAATCCTGATTCCTAAAATTCAACCAAGAACAATTTTTGAAAGAAATGAGCTATGCAGACTTACCGGGAACCTCTTCTTTGAGAAGACAGCATGCGATTTTATACTCTGGATTACCGTCCTCTCCGTAGCTTAAATTGCCCGGCTGAACCAGCTTGTTCATCACACAGCCTTCCGGAATATCCAGGCAGAATAAATCCGTTTCATTAATCCGGGCCGTTTCATACAACCTGTCATCTTTAAAGACAAGGCTGTGAAGCGGATAATCCTCGCATAGGGGGCACCGATACACCCGGCCGTTTGGAAAAATAAAGTAATTGTCTGCAACCCGGCCGGCGCATTCAAAACGCTCTTCCGGTGCAAGAAACACCTTCGGATATGTTACCGTAATACCCGATTCAGATACTCTTTCGGCAATCTGCGGAATCAGACTCAGCCAGTTTTGGCGGTCTACCTGGAGGTGATCCCTGCCGGGGCCGGCAGATTTCCCCCGGATGCCAATGACCTGAATAAAAAAACGATTGACACCAAGATTTTCCAGAAATGCGGGCATCATTTCCAGCTCGCCGATATTGTCATTACTGATTGTATAGATCAGGCTGGTTTTGAAGCCACGGCGAACCGCGGCGCGTAGCCCGGCCAGACATTTATCATAACAGCCATTTCCGCGGATGGCGTCGTTGGTTTCAGCTGTCGCCCCGTCCAAACTGAAACTGATAAAATCAACATCCGTGGGTGTGATTCTGGTTAAAATATCGTGAAATAGATAGCCGTTGGTATCGATGGTAATGGAATCATACCCCATTTCACGGGCCGCAAAAATAATCTGATCCAGATGCGGGTGAAGGGTGGGCTCGCCGCCGAGAAGAATCAGATTGGCCTCTCGATGCGTATCCAGGAAGGTCCGCAGCCATGCGGTAACGGTTTCTATAGATAGGGTTTTACTTCCATGCTGGGCGGGATTAATATAGCAATGACGGCAGTTCAGATTGCATTGCGTTAAAATATGAAAGAAGACATTGACCGAGTTTTTGGAGAACGCGACCGTTTTATTCATGACGGGTGAGATAAGAAAACCAGAAGATTACTCGGTTTTCCATTCTTTCATTTCCTTTATGGTCTCTTTGGCTTTAATCAGTTCATCATTCGTGGCACGCAAACGAATCGAAATGTATTCGGCGAATATCCGGTACAACAGAAGCAGAAAATCGAGCTTTTCATCCCTTTCTTTTACCGTAGCCAGCCGCCCTTTTGCCGATGTGTCCACACACAGGCAGATGGTATGGCCGTCTGCATAGACAGAAGCGGAGCGCGTCATATTGTCGATAATCCGCATTTCACCGAAAATGTCCCCCACCTGATGGATGCGGCCGATTTCAATATCGCTTTTCTTGATCCGCAACCGTCCGGACAGTAAAAAATAGAGCCACGGATCGTTGTCTCCTTCCTGGATAATCAGCTCGCCATCTTCATACTCCCTGATCTTGCTGAGCCGCAAGAGCTTTGCAAGCGATCGGGTTTCAAATTCCTTTAAGCCGGGAATGGTCAAAAGCTTTTGGATGTTCTGGACATTATCCTTTAAATACTTTGTCTCTATCATTAATATGCCCTCTAAAAAACACTGAATCCATGCCTGCCGACCCCCTCACCCATATTACGAACGGATAGCAAATTGTTCATTATATCGGAGCGTTGGCCTGTTCCAAGCACATTTTTGACACATTTGAATCGAATTTTACCGGATAACATCCATCAAAGCAAGCCTTACAAAAATTATTTTTCGGATCCGCCACTTTTGTCGCCGCCAAAAGGCCATCCAGACTTAAATAATAAAGTGAATCCAGATCAAGGTATTCGCCCAACTCCTCAACCGTTTTCCGGGCGGCAACCAACTCTCCCCGGCTTGAAAAATCAATGCCGTAATGGCAGGGATAACGGTGCGGCGGGGAGCTGATCCGCATATGAATCCGCTTGACGCCCAGTTCCCGCAGCGTTTTAATACGTGTTTTCGCCGTGGTCCCACGAATAATGGAATCTTCGATAATAATAATATCCTTCCCTACCAGCAAATCCTTGACCGGATTAAGCTTCATCCTTACGCCGAAATCCCGCATGCTTTGAGTGGGCTGGATAAATGTCCGCCCCACATAATGGTTCCGTATCATGGCCAGGTCAAAAGAAATTCCTGATTCTTCGGCATATCCCAATGCGGCATAGTTGCCGGAATCCGGAAACGGCATGACCAGATCGGCTTCCACCGGCGCCTCCCTGGCCAATTGGCGGCCAAGCGCTTTGCGGGTCTGATAGACATTCTGTCCAAAAATATTGCTGTCCGGCCGGGCAAAATAAATAAATTCGAAAATGCAGCAGGAACGCCTGACCGCCTCATGCGGATGAATGCTCCTGATGCCGGAATCATCAATAATAACAATTTCCCCCGGCTCAAGCTCCCGAATATATACAGCCTCTACCAGATCCAGGGCACAGGTTTCAGAGGCCAGCACATAATCCCCGCTTGTCAGCCGTCCGAGACACAGCGGCCGGAACCCGTTCGGATCCTTTATACCTACCAACTCGCCCCGGCTGGTCAGTAAAACAAATGAATAGGCCCCTTTCAATCGGCGCACTGTATTTATAAGCGCCTCTTCTACCCCCCGCTTGAGGCTCTTGACAAATAAATGCAGAAAAATTTCGCTGTCCATGGTAGTCTGAAAGATTGAGCCCTCTTCCTCAAGCTCGCGCTTCAAAGAATACGCATTCACGATGTTCCCATTATGAACAACCGCGTAGGATTTTCCCCGGTGAGTAACTACAAACGGCTGGGCATTGGTAAGGGTTGAATCCCCGGTAGTTGAGTAGCGAACATGACCGATAGCGCTGTAATGGCCGTCCAGCCAATCCAGGCGCTCGGCATTGAATACTTCCGATACCAGCCCCATGCCTTTATGGCAGTCAATTTTTTTATCTCTTGCCACTGCAATGCCGGCGCTCTCCTGGCCCCGGTGCTGAAGGGCATAGATACCGAAATATGTGAGTTTGGCAGCTTCCGGATGATTATAGATACCGAAAACCCCGCAGGCTTCCCGGGGTCGGTCCTCCGCGTCCGTGGTTTCGATAAATGGATTGGCTGACTGATTCATGGTTTATACCTATTATTTAATGGGGTATTAGGTTTTAGGTTTTGGGTTTTGGTTAAATAAAAAGACCTTTTTATAGAGTATATCCTAAAACCATTGGTCTTCGGCGCAACGCCTATTGCCTGACAACCGTTTCGCCAACTCCCCCCAATACCTAATACCCAATACCCAATACCTATTGATGATAGCTCTGAATCGGCGTAACCCTCAACGCTTTGCGCTTTAAAGCGGCAATGCCCCGGCTCATGGCCTTTGCCCCGGCGATCGTCGTAGCGTAGGGGATACCGAATTTAAGCGATGCCCGGCGGATCATGTACCCGTCCCGCCGGGTTTCATCACCGGTCCCGGTGTTGATCACCAGGTGGATCTCCCGGTTCAAGATGGCATCCACCACGTGGGGGCGGCCTGCAGAGACCTTATTGATCATCCGGTTTTCAAACCCGTTTTCCTCAAAAAATTTTGACGTGCCCGGTGTTGCGAGAATTCGAAATCCAACATCCCGAAAAGCCGCTGCCACAGGCAAAACAGCCCGCTTGTCACTGTCCTGAACACTGATAAATACCACCCCGTCAACCGGAAGATGCTGGCCGGCGCCTATCTGCGCCTTGGCATAAGCCCGGCCGAATTCCGTGTCTATGCCCATCACTTCGCCCGTGGATTTCATCTCCGGTCCCAGCAGGGTATCCACGTCCGGAAACCGGTCAAAGGGCATGACCGCTTCCTTGACGGATATATGCGACGGGATGATCTCTTCGGTCAATCCCAGGTCTGCAAGGCGATTACCCAGCATCACCTTTGTGGCAATTTTGGCCAGCGGCACGCCTGTGGCCTTGCTGACAAAGGGAATCGTTCGCGAGGCGCGGGGGTTGACTTCCAATACATAAAGCTCGCCATTCTTTATTGCATATTGAACATTCATGAGGCCGATAACACCCAACTCCTCTGCCATGGCTTTGGTCGCAGCCGCCACGACTTCAATTTCAGAAGGTTTCAATGTATAGGGCGGCAGCACGCACGCCGAGTCACCTGAATGAACACCCGCCGCCTCAATATGTTCCATAATCCCCCCGATAATGCACGTTTGTCCGTCGGAGACGGCATCTACATCCACCTCGACCGCATCTTCCAAAAATTTATCGATCAACACCGGGTAATCCGGCGAAGCGATGAGCGCCAGCCGGGTAAAGTTTTCCAACGCTTTGGGATCATAGACAATTTTCATAGCCCGGCCGCCCAGCACGTAGGACGGCCTCACAATCACCGGGAATCCGATACACTCTGCTACCCGAAGGGCTTCAGCCACGGTCATGGCGGTATCATTTGGCGCCTGCTTCAAATCCAGTTTATTCAGCATGGCCTGAAACTGTTTCCGGTTTTCTGCCCGGGCGATGCTTTTGGGATGGGTGCCGATGATCGGCACCCCGGATTCAAGCAGCGGAATTGAAAGGTTAAGCGGGGTCTGGCCGCCGAACTGGACAATCACCCCTTCCGGTTTTTCAGTCTCCACGATGTGTAAGACATCTTCGTGCGTGAGCGGCTCAAAATAAAGTTTATCCGAGGTGTCATAATCCGTGCTCACGGTTTCCGGATTGCTGTTTACCATTATCGACTCGATGCCAAGCTCCCGGAGGGCAAAAGAGGCATGAACGCAGCAGTAGTCAAATTCAATGCCCTGGCCGATCCGGTTCGGTCCGCCGCCCAGGATCATAATTTTTTTTCGATCCGAAACCCGGGCCTCATCCTCTTCTTCATAGGTTGAGTAATAATAGGGGGTTGCCGCCTCAAACTCCGCCGCACAGGTATCCACCAGTTTATAAACCGGCCGGATGCCTTGGGACCAGCGCCGGTTCCGGATGCTCTTCTCATCCGTTCCGCTCAACACAGCCAGCTGAAAATCGGAAAAGCCGAAGGACTTGGCGCGATAGAACAATTCCCGGGGCAATTCCGCACCGGCTTCATTTAACCGGTGCTCCATTTCAATAATCTGCTTTAGCTGATACAAAAACCATGGATCGATACCGGTAAGCTCATATATGGATTCAATGGGCATGCCCGCCAAAAGGGCGTATCTTAAATAGAATATCCGGTTCGACGTGGGCTTGGCAAGCAGCCGCTCAATATCTTCCACCGATTCGGGGCGCTTTTCCGCATCCAAATGGTCTTTGCCGTCGGCCCCGAATCCATAACGGTTGATTTCAAGTGACCTTAGCCCTTTTTGAAGCGCTTCTTTAAACGTCCGGCCGATGGCCATGGTCTCGCCGACCGACCGCATGGAGGTGGTCAGCACGTCTTCAGTCTCGGGGAATTTTTCAAAGGTCCATCTGGGAATTTTCACCACGCAGTAATCAAGGGAGGGTTCAAACGAGGCAACCGTTTCACCGGTGATGTCATTGGGCAACTCGTCCAGCGTATACCCCACCGCAAGCTTTGCCGCAATCTTGGCAATAGGAAACCCGGTCGCCTTGGAAGCCAGGGCCGAACTCCGGGACACCCGGGGATTCATCTCCACGACAATCATCTCGCCGTTTTTAGGGTTAAAGGCAAACTGCACGTTTGAACCGCCGGTATCCACACCGATTTCCCGCAGAATAGCAATTGATGCATCCCGCATGACCTGGTATTCCCGGTCCGTCAGCGTCTGGGCCGGGGCCACGGTGATGGAATCGCCGGTATGAATCCCCATGGGGTCCATGTTTTCAATGGAGCAGATAATTACCACATTGTCGTTTTTGTCCCGCATGACCTCGAGCTCGTATTCTTTCCACCCGAGCACCGACTCCTCGAGCATCACCTGGGTCGTCATGCTGGCATCCAGGCCGGCTTCGGCCATGTTTTTCAAATCCTCCGGATTGTAGGCCACCCCGCCGCCGGTGCCGCCCAGGGTAAAACTAGGCCGCACGATAATCGGATAGCCGATTATTTCGGCAATCCGCCAAACCGTATCCATGTCCCGGGCAAAATCGCTCTTGGGGATCCGCAGCCCGATCTTTTCCATGGCCCGGCGGAACTGGTCCCTGGCCTCCGCCTTTTGAATCGAGGCCAGGCTTGCGCCGATCATCTCAACGCCGAATTTTTTCAAAACCCCTTTTTCAGCTACGGCCACGGCGGTATTCAACCCGGTCTGGCCGCCCAGGGTGGGCAGCAGGGCATCGGGACGTTCCCTTTCAATAATCATCTCCACAGATTTCGGAGTAACCGGCTCGATATAGGTGCTATCCGCCATTTCCGGATCAGTCATGATGGTCGCCGGGTTGCTGTTGACGAGCACCACCTCGTAGCCCTCTTCCTTGAGTGCCTTGCAGGCCTGGGTGCCGGAATAGTCAAACTCGCAGGCCTGGCTGATAATGATGGGGCCGGCCCCGATGATCAGGATTTTATGGATGTCTAGTCTTTTAGGCATTTCAAAGGTATAGAGTGTTTAGGTATTAGGTATTAGTTTAAGAAAATCAAAATCTTAGACCATAGGTGCCTTTCCAATTCTGTCATTCCGAGAAGCGAAAGCGACGAGGAATCTTGTTTGTTAAAGATTTCTCGCTATCGCTCGAAATGACAAAACCGGATGAATCGCCTCAGGGCCTTAATGTCTTAGCGCCTTTATCATCCTTACGAATTCCTCGAACAAATACCCGGCATCATGGGGGCCG
>JAGYOX010000094.1 GCA_018399235.1 Desulfobacterales bacterium
TGCGATGTAGAGACGGGCTTTAGCCCGTCATTCGCAGAAGCGGCCGATGAGACAAACCGCGTCCAATGGAAGGCTAAAGCCTTCCACTACATTGATTGTACAAATCTCGATAAACCGATCAGGAACTGACGAATGCGCTTTGTTTATCCGCCCCACATGGATAAGGTTCTGATTTTTCTAACCTTATACCCTCAACCTTAAACCTTAAACCGTTAAGTCACTTAGAAGCATCCCCCGCAAGCCATGCGCCGTGCAGCGGATTTTGTTGCGTGTTAAAACCTCTTGTAAATATATCATAAAATGACATACTATTGGGCTAATTCTCAATCAGCTGCGAAAGGAAGAGATGGATATGAATATTGCAAACAGATTTAAAAAGTCATGGCTCGTCCGGCTAATATTCATCGGTTTTTTGCTGATGGGCGCCGACGCATTCGCGGGGCCGGATGCGCAGGTGATTATCTTTCATGCGGGCAGCCTGACCGTACCGTTTGAAAAAATTGAGAATACTTTTGAGGTTAATCATCCGGATATTGATATTCTACGTGAGGCCGGGGGGAGCACCAAAATGGCCCGGCTGATCTCGGAGGTGGGAAAAACCGCGGATATTATGGCTTCCGCTGATTTCGAGGTGATTAATAAAACGCTGATTCCGGATTATGCAACACTCAATATCCGGTTCGCCACCAACCAGCTGGTGCTCGCTTACACCCCCAACAGCCGATACGCGGATCAAGTCAATGCGGACAACTGGTACGACATTCTGATGCGCGACAAGGTCGAGTGGGGGCATTCCGACCCGAACCTTGACCCATGCGGCTACCGCAGCCTGATGGTCATGCAGCTGGCTGAAAAATACTACAGCCAGCCCGGGCTTTACCAAAAGCTGATTGAAAGCCGCCAAACGAAAAATATCCGGCCAAAATCCGTTGAGCTCGTCTCTCTTTTGAAGACCGGAAACATGGACTATGCCTGGGAATACCTATCGGTTGCGGTTCAGCACAACCTTAAATACGTAGAACTTTCCGATCACATCAATCTGGGCAACTACCAATTCGACGAATTCTACAAACTGGCAGAAGTCAAAGTGACCGGCGACAAGCCCGGCACGTGGACTACCCGCACTGGTAAATCCTGCACCTACGGCGTCACCCTGTTAAAAGACGCACCGAACAGGGAGGCGGCCATTACCTTCCTGGATTACCTGCTCGACCCGGACGGGGGATTGAAGACTTTAAAAGAAATGGGCCAGCCGCCGTTTATTCCCCCCCGGGTGCCAAGCGAAGAGATGAAAAACGCTCTGCCCGAGTGCCTGCAGAACCGGGTGACGGTAAAGGAATAGACGGTTGAGGCGTATCCGACAATATCGGGACCCGCTTTTCTGGATATCCCTTTTTTCCTGCGCAGCGGTGTCGGCATTTATTCTTCTGCCCCTGCTGCAGATGCTTTGCGAGCCGACCTGGCAGGGGCTTTGCGAGGCCATGGCCGACAAAACCGTCCGGCGCGCCATCGGCTTAAGCCTGTATTCCGCCGGGTGGGCGGCCCTGATCTCCTTTGTCATCGGCACCCCGTTTGCCTATTTGCTGGCACGCAAATCCTTTTCGGGCAAACGCATCATTGAAGGCATCGTGGACCTGCCCATCATGATTCCGCACCCCATTATCGGCATTGCGATTCTGGGGTTAACCGGCAGCGAACATTGGATCGGCAGGCTCATCCAGGAAGCCGGCATCAGGATTATGGGAACCGTGACCGGCATCATCGTGGTGTTGACCTTTGTCGGCCTGCCATTTTATATCAACACGGTAAAAAACGGATTCGAGGCCGTTCCCGTCCGCCTGGAAAACGTCTCGCGCAGCATGGGCGCCTCTTTTACCGGCACATTTTTCCGGATCACCTTTCCCTTGGCCTGGCGCTCCATGCTGGTCGGGCTGATTTTATGCGCGGCCCGTGCCATCAGCGAATTCGGGGCGGTGATCATCGTCGCCTATCACCCAATGGTGGCACCGGTCTTAATTTATGAGCGGTTTACGGCTTATGGTCTTGAATACTCACAGCCGGTCGCCGTTGTTTTAATCCTGGTCTGCCTGGTCCTGTTCGTTGCCTTAAGGATTGTCTCTACGGCAAAAGGACCGGCAGGCGCCGGTATGTCAAAAACCAAATTTTCCGCTTAACGCATTTTGCATGGTCAAACTGGAACAACTTGCCATTGAACTGCCCGGATTCAGCCTGGGCCGCATTGACCTCACCGTTAAACCGGGGGAGTGCTTTGTCCTCCTGGGCCCTACCGGTTCCGGAAAAACCCTGACATTGGAGGCCATCGCCGGTATCCTGCCGATCAGCCAGGGCCGCATCCGGATCAATGGAATCGATGTCACCCGCCTGCCACCGGAAAAACGGGGGATCGGGATCGTTTACCAGGACTTTGCCCTGTTCCCGCATTTATCGGTAATTGACAATATCAACTATGGCCTGCGGTACTGCAAAAAAACGAACCGGCCCAGCGGCAAACGCATTGCCGAACTCATGGCCCATACCGGGATCGACCACCTTGCCCGGCGGGATGTCAATACATTAAGCGGCGGGGAGAAGCAGCGGGTCGCTTTGGTGCGGGCGCTCTCCGTCAATCCGTCGGTGCTGCTGCTGGACGAGCCGTTATCCGCCCTTGACAGGGGCATCCGCTACGAGATCCAAAAACTTTTGAAATCGCTTCACCAGGAAACCGGCACCACGTTCCTGATGGTAACCCATGATTTTACTGAGGCAATTTTTTTAGGCCAGCGGGCCGCCATCCTTAATAACGGACGGATCGAGCAGACCGGCCCGCTCATAGATATCCTGAGGCACCCCAAAAGTCCTTTTGTAGCCAAATTCGTAGGGATCCCCAATGTTTTCCCTGCGCGATTCAAAAACAACCGGGCGGAAATGGACGGATTCGCGCTAAAACTTGAGCAGAAGCCGGCTGATGCATCAACCCATATTGCGATTAGACCCGAAGACATCTGTCTCCATCCATCTTCTACTTTAGATGCGGATACCAATGTCTTGATCGGCAAAATCTCCGATATGGCCGACTACGGGCCCTATGGGGAGGTCACCGTGCAAACGCCTGCGGCGACTTTTAAAGCCACCCTGCCCCGCAGGGAAATGCTGGCTCTCTACCATTCCCAGCCAGGGGAGGTATTTCTGCAGATCCCGCCGGATGGGGTTCATACGTTTTAAATAATTAAAGGGGGAAACTGAAAACCATCATGAAGATACATCGATTGATACTTCGACTGAGGAATTTATTCCCTGTGTTCGTATTGGCGGCTGTCCTGCTAATTTCGACCGATGCTGCGCGGGCAATGGAAATCACGGGGGTCCAGCCCTATGCCCTGGACCATCCCCGGGTGCCGGCCTACCTGACCCCGCCGGGCGCAGCAGATAAACCGCTGGGGGCGTATTCGGAAATTTACGGACGAAAGATCTCTTCCTTTGAATGCTTCCTGGATACAGCGGCCAGCCGTATCCTCCTTGACAAAAGGCAGCAAAAATATCTCCGCGTAAAAACAACGGGCAAAACCGTTAAAGATATCGGCATCGGCGGCACTGAAACCTTTGATGTATCAAAGCCCTATGACCTTTATTTCGGTGACACCCAGACCCCATCGGGCGATCTTGGGCAATACCCGTTTTCCATGCGCGTTGTCATGGAGGTAAAGCAAAAGGAATACCGGATGGCCGATGTACTGCCCAAGTCCATACTCGATCAGCTTGGGGGCAATCTCCTTGGCTCCGGATCCATGGCTGGATTAAATGAAAGTTTAATCCCGCCGCTTAATGTCATCGGTACCCCGGTTCTCATAGATCACATTGCCATTCTCGACCCCCGGCCCCTTGCCGATGCCTATAAGATGCTCTCCGGCCTAATTGGCGGGGAACCCGGTGGATCCGCCAACAGTTTGAATCAGTTACTTTCCATGCTGGAATCCGTTGGCAGCGGAGGCGGACAATTCGGCCGCATCGGTGTAGATCTCACAGCCGCTGACAGCGCCTATCCAAATCCGCCGGTCGTTGTGCCACTGCATCTCAAAAACATGGAGTCCGGCCGCGTTCCGGTAACCAATGCGCCGGTTCCCGTTTTCCGGGGGGCGACCCTGGTCAACGGGTCCAGTAGGGTCAAACTTGATATGGTGTTGGACACGGGCGGTGCCGTCAGCCTGATATCAAGAAGGGTTGGCCGCAAGCTGGGCCTTGACCTTGGCAGCCCGGAATTAAAAACCATGGTGATGGGGGTTGGAAAAGGAAACGCCCAGCTAAACGGTTACTGGCTTGATGGCCTAACCATCCGAACGAGCAGCGGCGGCCCAATTTTTTACCGGCGGGTTCCGTTCTTTATAGCCGACATCGAGGGGGTTCAGGGAACAGTTGGGGCCAACCTCCTGGTTCCCTCGGTTTACATCAATATGGAAAAAATGCTCGATTCAACCGGCCAAGGGACCAATCCACTGGCAGGCGTCATGCAGATTTTTTCGGATATGAAACCGGGCCCTACACCGTTTCAAAAAATCATCATTGATCTTCCCCATTCCCGGCTTGGCCTGGTGCCCTCCGAGAATTAGCCCGATTCAAACGCCCGGATCACACTCACGATAGGCGTTATCGCCCACCGGTTTTCTTCCATCTAACCAAGGCTTTCCAGCCCCAGCCGGGAAAGCGTTTCCGGGCTGGGATATCCTGTCTCAAAATCCCAGCCCTGCTCCCGGTAGTAGTCCTTGATCATCCGGAGGATTTCATCCCGGGATATAGGGGTTTCCGATACGTATTCCTTGAACCCCGGCGCCTGCACCCATTGGTCCGGGATGGACTCCCGGCTCCGATCAACGCCCTCCCGCACATTCAACAGCTTATATAGATTCCAGACCCGGTCCGCCCGAAGGCTCAACTCATCCAGATCCGTCGGAATGCCGGTGACAGCTTTATAGAAATCCGCACACAAACCGGCGTTATAAAAACGGTTGATCTGACCGCGGGCGCAGACGCCCAAAGAACCCAGGATGGAAAACCATTGATGGGAATACTTCAACAGGATGCCGACATTTAATTGCTTACTTTCATCTGATTCCGGCAGAATCCTGGAAATGGCCGCCTCCGGTACGCCCATCCGTTTTAAATGCTTCGGGAAAACTTCCAGGGGCCGCTTGGCAAAGTAGGTGGGGGAACCGCCGGATCCCACGTGGGGGCCTCGAAGATCCAGAATCTGACCCAGCTCCATGGTTCCGAAAAGGTCCCAGGGCAGAGCCGAACCCGGGCCGGTGTAGGGATGCATGTTTTTGACCAGCGCCGGGGCATATGTTTTAGCGGCGTCCCCATAGGCATTGATCATTCCGGAAAAGCCGTCTGCCATCACGTCGCCCAGTCCCTTTCGAAAACTGATTTTTTCCGCCCACTCCATCATGGCATTCAAATCATCTAAAGCTATGTTTATCCCCTGGATACTTCCGTGTTCACCGAGCTTTGCCGCAAGTGCCGCCACCCCGAAAAATTCAAACATATCCATCCCGTATTCATCCAGTTCGGCGATGAGCTTCACGGCATCCCGATAGTCTTTGAATCCATACATCAAGGGCGTGAGCAGGTTGATGGCCGAGCTTGAATACGCGACCAGGCCTTTATGCGGCCCGTCGGCGATTTCCACGACATCCTTGCAGCCAACCGGACAGGAGATGCAGGCCAGACGCCGCTTTTTTATCTTCTTGTAGGTTTCCGGCGGTACCATGGGAAAGGCTTTTAACATCCCCATGTCCTGCCACTCCTTTAAGTAAGGATAGGACTGAATGGTTTGAAGAAAGTCGGTTTTAAGACGCTTATAGGTCTTGCGATCAGCGACCCCGACGCCCTTTGTGCCCCGCACCATAATGGCTTTCAGGTTCTTAGCGCCCAGCACGGCGCCGAACCCGCCCCGGCCCATTGTGGCGCTGCGGTCGATATAGGCTAAGGAAAAGGAAACCCGGTTTTCACCGGCCGGACCGATGGCGAGCACCCCGGCCGGGCCGCTTACTTCATCCCACAGGGTTTCACAGGTTTCGGATACGCCCTTGCCCCAGAGTTTTTGGGCATCTAAAATTTCCACCCGGTCATCAACAATGTTTAAATATACCGGCCGGTCTGCCCGGCCCTCAATGATCAAATGATCATATCCGGCATTTTTGAACAGGCAGCCGAAGGTAACGCCCCCGGCGCCGCACCATCCGATGGTGCCGCTTGTCGGGAGCTTTGTTACCGCATAGATCCGGGAGGTTGAGGGCAAATCAGTTCCGACCAGGGGGCCGGCACCGATCACCACCGGATTTTCCGGTGCCAGGGGATCGGTGCCCGGCGTTATATAATCATGGGCAAGCCTGAAGGAAAGGCCTAGGCCTCCGATAAATGATTCGGCAAGATTGGACGCGAGCGGCCACGTGCCTACCTTTCGCCTGCTCAGATCCACATGCAGTATGCGTCCCGCAAAACCGCCCTGCATCACTCATCATCCTCCCTTTTGACCTTTTTAAGGGCATCATAAAAGCAACTGTCCGCGCAAACCCCGCAGTGGTTGCATTCGTCTGTAAAATCAATGGCGCATCCCGTGCCGCTGAACCTCACCTGAATGCGGGCGGCCGACGGATTGAAAAGACCGGTATACAGATAAGAGCAGGCCAGTTGGCAGCGCAGACAGCCGGTGCAGTTTTCTTCCAGCGTTATGATGTCATATCCGGCCATAGGAGAACCAATTAAGCAGGGCAAAATCCGGCTGAAGTGGAGGAGAGCATGCTTTTCGTTTTTGCCGAAATTTATAAATGGTGGTATGGTTTTTGTCGTTTTGAGTCATTAATGATGACCCAAACTTACCTTTTTAGTATGGCAGCAAAATATAGCTATGTCAAATTATAGCAAAAAGGGAAGAATGTATGCCCGCAGACATGAGTTCCAAAACCCGAAAAACCGCCCTTGACCGGCTGGGCGGGGTGGCTGATGATATGTTCCTGACAATCCCAAAGCTCATCAAACCCTTCAAGCCGGCCCAGACGATGGACCGGGCCACATATGAAAAACAGGTTGATTTTTATTTCAACCAGGGATTTGTGGAAAACCCGGCGGATTTCTTTCAATTGCCCGGGACGGTGCCGGATTACGAAACCGCTAAAAGCCAGCCCTTTTTGGACGGTACATGTACTATCTATCGCTTTGCCAGCCGCTACACCCCGCAAAATCCGCTGATAAGGGATAAATTTCTGTCGTTTAAAGAAAACCGCACCGCCTACCTCGTCAAATGGACACACGGCGACGCTGGTCGAAAAACCATTTTATGCCTGCACGGCTATTTGCTCGGGGACCCGGACCAGGCCGAGCGGATGTTCAAGGTTAAAAAACTCTACCAAATGGGCCTTGATGTGGCCCTTTTCATCACCCCGTTTCACTGGCGGCGCGCGCCCAAGGCCCGCATGCTGCGCGGGATATTCCTGCAGCCGGAGGATGCGCCCATGACCTGCGAATGCTTCGGCCAGGCGATGCATGACCTCTATCAGTGCATATGCATCCTTGACCGGCAGGGTGCCGATGGGATCGGCATCGTGGGGGCAAGTCTCGGCGGGTATAATGCGGCCCTGATTGCCGGTTTAACCGACCGGATCAGTTTCTCCGCCATGATGGTCCCGGCCGTTCAATTCAACACCGGCGACTACCGCCCTGAGGCTGTGCGGCATCAATTTCGTGTGGATGAGCGGTTTATGGAAAAAATCAAGGCGGTCTGGACCCTTCACTCGCCGCTCAATTTCACGCCTAAAATTCCAACGGACCGCGTTCTTGTGATTGCCTCCCGCGGTGACAGGCTCTGCCCGTTTGAAAATGTTCTATCACTTTGTGAAAAATGGGGGTGGCCGCGGCATCTTTTCATGACCGGCGGCCACTGGCTCGTGTTCAATGCCAAAGCGCGGGGGCGAGCGTGGTATCAGTTTTTATCGGATATGGACACTATTTAAATCCGCTAAAAACTGATCTGCGTTCTCAGTCCTGCCATATACACCGTATCGGCATCCTTATCCCCCCTTGGATTATCAATTATTTGCGCATCAAGGGAAACCGCCAGATACTCGTTAAAGAAAAAACTGTAATAGGCCTCAAAATGAAGCTCGTTCCCGGCATCTCCGTCTACCCCGTCAACAAGCCGGGTATTGGCATAATCCTCCAGATAATCATCATAATCATCGTTTATCATGGCCATCCCCACGGCTATGCCAAAAACATCATCGGGTCTTGACCAGCGCCGTCCGGTAATCTGTCCGCCCACGCTCCAGCTTTGCTCCACCGCCCCATAGGGCTCAAAAACCAAATCCCCATCCTCGTTAAAGATCCATGCGCCTTCACGATCGCCCTCATTGGCTTCCTCCTCTACGGCAGCCGCAATATCGTCGTTCTGCCAGCCATACCTGGCAAAAAGGGTGATGTCCGGGGTAACCTGCTGATCGAGTGAAAGGCCTATTCCATAGTTATCCTCATCATCATAGTATTCTTTTTCGCCAGCCCCTTGATATGCATTTATCTCATCCTCCACATCGCCCCATTCGACATGGTGGCGGTCATTACCCCATCCATAAAGGCGGTAGTTTCCCTTTAAACCGTTAAGCTCGGTATGAACGGCTATTTCCGCGCCATAGAACATATGGTTAAAAAGATCCTCCCAGTCCGTATCAGCGGAAAGCGCAACCATTTTCAAGTCAAAAAGCTCACATGGCGCAACAACGACCTGAAAACCGGGGGTATAGTCATCCGGCCATTCCATGGCCAGCTGATCCACAAAGATATCAGCCATAAACTGGGTGGTTTCATCCTTGGCCACCCTATTATCATCCATCAGCGTGACGGGATCGAGCTTCCCGGCCGTCAGGTTCAGCCGGTCGTCCAGCAGTCCAAACGTCCACAATGCCTCGGAGATCTCTATATCGTTTTCCATATCCCCCATGGCATCCGCATTGGACCCGGTAAGACAGCCTATTTCATCGGTAACATTATCGCCGTCACCGGTTTCCAAATGAAGAAAACCGGTTCCCCATCTGTCCATATCCACTTCGATCTCTATATCGGCCGAGTAGGAACCATCTGCGGCATTATCATCGTCCCAATCATTATCCATGTAAGCATTCTGGATGATGCCGGTTATTCCCCCGCCGATACTCAAATGCTCAAATTTCTCTTTGATCGCCCGGAATTCTTTACTCTCCTCTTGGTTTTTCTCCACATTTTTTTCCAGTTGTTGAATCCGCTCCTTGAGTTCCCGGATTTCCTCCTGAAGGCCCTGCTGGGCCGCCGCATTGAAAGGTGTGATTAATAAAAAAGCCAGCATCATAGCAGCAATGAATCCAAGTTTTTCCTTTCCGTACATTCCTTTGTCCATTCCTTTGTCCTTTCTGCTCATTAATTTTATTTCATATCTTTGGCCTGCACCCAGATTACCGCATCCTGGGAAAGCTCCTTGCCTTTATGCGCATCTGCCGGCCCCACGCCCAGGGCGCAGAATCCCCACCACCCGGACTTTGGGATGCCGAATGCGAATTCGCCGCCCGCATTGGCCTTGATCGTCAAGGTGACAAAGGCATCCTGGGGCGCTTCGACCTCGGCCTTTTCGGCAAATGCGTTATGGGACGGCAAAGGCCGGTGGTTCATATACTCCACCTCGATCTCCGCGTTGGGCACCGGTTTTCCATCGCTTTTTACAATCCCCCGGAAGACGTTGCCGGTCCAGAGGCCATAGGGTTTATCCAGCGGGACGATCTCCGCAGGAAGCCCCACTTCCGCATCCCAGTCTGTAGGGAACCCGGCCGTATTGACCACCATCTTGGTAATCTGCTGGATATAAATATCTTCCTCCGCCTCATAATAGGGTGAGGGCACCAGGCAGAAGACATTGTCGCCCATACCCCTGAGTTGGTATGTGGTCTCATAGGCAGCCCCGCTGTTGGTGAGGCTGGTCCATTGAATCGGCTTCAGGGTGTCAAGCAGATCCTTTTTCCGGCCTTTTCGAACCACGAAAAACTGCTTGGGTTTTCCCATATCCATGGTGTGCCCGGCTTCAAACGGATGCGTAAAAACCAGCTTGAGGTCAATGGGTTTTGCTTTTTCCAAAGCCGACTCCGGCGTGTAGACCATTTGAAAATGGGCCATTGCGGGAGCCGCCAGAATCATGGCGGCAAGGCCCACCAAAACTATCATCATTTTTTTCATTGTGATTTCTCCTTTTTTTATCACTCTGCAATGTCCTTACTTTTGATTTCAACCTCATGGCCCGGGCCGGCGTCAAAGATGACCTTGTAGGGACCGTCCGGCTTATCAAACATGAACTCGCTGAATTCATCCATTTTGCCTTTGATCAATACCGTCCCATCCTCGTCGACGACGCGAACCTCGACACCCGCGGCAGACGAGCCGTCGGAGAATCCGCCTTCACAGATCACCGTGCCATCACCCCCCTCATAGCAGGAGCACAACGGGGTATGAGCCAGCACCTGTGCAGGAAAAATCGCAATAAGCATCAGCACGCCGACAACAATCAATTTTTTTTTAAACATTTGGGTTACCTCCTTTTTATGATTTTTTATATAGTGCCCATCCATAAAAGGCTAATTTGCCCAATTTCTGTGTCAGGCTCAAATTTTAATCCTCAAAATACTTCGAGTATTCCTGCGGTTAAAATTTTCGCCTTCCTTGAACTTGAACAAATTATCTCATTTATGGACGGACACTATCTATGTTTTGATTCATTTTTGATGAATCCCGTAAGCACCGTCAGGCCGAACGCCAGCGAATAGAAAGCGATCATAGCCTGAAAACCCGACAAACCCAACGCGCTACCGCCGGAAAATACCAGGACCGCTACAGTCAGGCCAAGCGCCATGGCATAGCCCACGGAAAACAGCATCCACTTGGTTGAACCCGCCTGGATTTTTACCGCAATCGCCGCCGCCAGGCACGGGGGGTAGAGCACCATGAAGAGCATCAGTGCCAATGCATGGAGCGGAGTAAAGCCCTTTTCTTTTTCAGCCATACGTTTTTCCAGACTTTCCCCGCGCTCATCCGACTCATAGAGCGCGCCCAATGTCGCTACACTGCTTTCCTTGGCAGCCAGGGCGCTTAAAAGCGCCACGTTGACCCGCCAGTTAAACCCCGCATACTGGGTAACCGGCTCAAGCGTCTTGCCCGCACGGCCCAAAAAGCTTTTGTTGATCCGCTCCTTTTTCATCTCCATAAGTAGCTCTTTCCGGCTTCGAATCAGCCTTCGGGCCGCCCGGTAGGCTGTTCCGCCGTCTTTTCCCGAACGCCGGACGATTTCATAAAACATCGGGTTCTTTTCTTCATAAGCCACGTTCAGGGCCTTTGCCGCATCCCCGCCGCCGGCCCGAAGCCGTGCGCTTTTGTAATCGTTCCAGTAATTCACAAAATTCATCAGGTTGTCGCTTCGGATCCGGCCGGCATAGGATGTGTTTTTTATTTTTCCTAGGAAAACGGATACCGCCTTCTGCTTCTCACCTTCGTAATATGCCATCCGCTCATCGTTGATACCGGGAAACTTCATCAGGAAAAACACCACAACAGCAACTACCGCCACAATGGTGATGATCTTCCGGATAAACAGCCACACCCGCTCAACGGCCCGGGTCAATACCCCGCGAATCGTGGGCAGATGATAGGGCGGCATCTCCATGACAAACGGGGCGGTAGGCCTGTTTTTTAAGACCGTAAGCGTCAAAATCTTGGAGATTGGCAACACCAGAAGCAGACTGATGGTGGAGATAAAAAACATGGCCCAAGCCCTGTACGCGGCAAAATATATATTGATTAAAAGCACATACAGCGGCACTTTGGCCATGCAGTTTAAGAGGGGAATGATCAGGATCGTGGCCAGCCGCGAACGCTCATCCGGAATCCCCTTGCAGGACATCACTCCGGGCACCGCACATCCGCCTACATATATGCCGCCTAAAACCATGGGCAGTGTGGACTGGCCGTGCAGCCCGTAGCGGGAAAACAGCCGGTCCATGATAAATGCCATGCGGGGCATGTACCCGGAGTCCTCCAGTATGGCGATCAGGCCGAAAAGAATGAAGAATATGGGAATATAGTTCAGCAAAGCATTGACGCTGTCCACAAACCATAAGGCAAAGGACCGAATCAAAGGGATCTCGATAAACCCGGGCGCCGGCATAACGGCTTCGGTAAGGCTTCGGATTTTTGCCAAAAGCGGCCATGTATAGTTGGTCACGTTATAGCCCTGAACGATGGAGAAGTAATAGAGCAGCCAGATAACGCCTACCAGAATGGCCGGCCCCAGAAACCGATGGCAGACGATTTTATCGATCCGGTCGGAGAGGGGCAGCTTATTTATGGTTTTGGACTGCATACAGGACTTGGCGATTCGGCCGGCTGCCTGATACCGGCGGTTCGCGATATGAAGCTCCGGCATTTCGTCATGTTCTGCCTCAAACCCCATCCGCCATTCATCAATGGCCTTGATCACGGCCTCGGGCCCTGGATGGTTTTCCGCAACCAGCTTCCGGACTTCGGCGTCGCCTTCCATCAGTTTGATGGCCAGCCACCGCAACGGATACCTGGATGCCAGCTGCGGGGTTTCCGCTAAGATCCGGCTTTCGATCTCCCGAAAGACCGGCTCCATCTCGCCGTAATCAATATTAACGCCTTTGGGCGCGGCCCCGTTGTTGGCTGTTTCAGCAATCGCCTCCAAAAGCGTCTTTTTCCCGCAGCCGGTCTTCATATTGGTGGCGATCACGGGAATGCCCAGCTGCTTGGACAATTTCTCGGTATCAATGTTGAGGCCGCGTTTCCGCGCCAGGTCGATCATGTTGAGGTTCAGCACCAGCGGCGGCTGCATCTCCATCAACTGAAAGGTGAGAAAAAGGCAGCGTTTCAAATTAGAGGCATCCATCACATTGACTACGACAGAGGGCTCGCCCCGCAGAATAAAATCCCGGGTTACCTGCTCCTCGGGAGAGTACGAGGTCACGCTGTACGTGCCCGGCAGATCCACCACCTCCACCCTATGGCCGTTGTGGGTATACCAGCCGACTTTTTTCTCAACCGTCACCCCGGGATAATTGGCCACATACTGCCTGGCGCCGGTAAAGGCATTAAACACGGTTGATTTTCCCGAATTGGGCTGTCCTGCCAGCGCAAGAATAGTTTTTTCGGCCGCCATTAACCCGCTACCTCCACAAATCTGGCTTCTGCATGCCGCAGACTGACAAAATAGCCGTCCAACTGCACTTCCATAGGGTCTTGCAAAGGCGCATTGCGGATCACTTTGATGCGCAGTCCCGGATAAATTCCCATATCCAGTAGACGCTGCCCCAGCTTATCCCTGCTGGAGAG
>JAGYOX010000095.1 GCA_018399235.1 Desulfobacterales bacterium
TGTTTGATCTTTGGAATTTGTTTGTGATTTGAGTATTGTAATTTGGAATTTAACCATGAACCATGAACCCTAAACCCTAAACCCTAAACCTTAAACCTTGTACCTTGTACCTTTCACCTTAAACCTTGTACCTTGTACCTTTCACCTTAAACCTCAAACCTTGTACCTTATAAGGAGATATGATGGCGGTTGATGTCAAACAAATCGGTGAGCAGGCGGCTGAAAAAAGCGCCCTGATCGGCCGGATTCGCTCGGAAATCGGCAAAATCATCGTGGGACAGGAATATCTCGTGGACCGGCTGCTGCTGGCCATGCTGTGCAATAACCATGTACTGATTGAGGGTGTGCCGGGTCTTGCAAAGACATTATCCGTTACAACACTGGCGAAAACCGTCCGGGCGGGATTCCAACGTATCCAGTTTACCCCGGACCTTTTGCCGGCGGATCTTATCGGCACGATGATTTATAATCCCAAGACCGGCGAGTTTTCCACCAAAAAGGGGCCGATTTTTACAAACATCATTCTGGCCGACGAAATCAACCGTGCCCCGGCCAAGGTCCAGAGCGCCCTGCTTGAGGCCATGCAGGAGCGACAGGTCACCATCGGTGATGAAACCTTTAGGTTAAGCGAGCCCTTTATGGTGCTGGCCACCCAAAATCCGATTGAGCAGGAGGGGACCTATCCGCTTCCCGAAGCCCAGGTGGACCGGTTTATGCTCAAGCTAAAGATGGGCTATCCATCTAAAGAAGAGGAGCATAAGATCCTCAAGCAGATGGCCAGGGCCGCCCCTGATCTGGATGTCGATCCGGTGATCAGCCAGGACGAGATATTTGATCTTCGAAAGCTTTCAGATAACATCTATATGGATGAAAAGATCGAGGAGTATATCATTAACATCGTGTCCGCCACCCGGGAGCCGGAAACCTATGACGGTTCCATGAAGGATTTGATCCGTTACGGGGCATCCCCCCGGGCCACGATATTTCTTGCCATGGCCGCCAAGGCCTATGCGCTTATCAGGGGGCGGGGGTATGTGACCCCGCAGGATGTGAAGGATATCGGCATGGACGTGCTGCGGCACCGGGTGATCGTTTCATATGAGGCCGAGGCCGAGGAAAAAACCAGCGAAGACATTGTTCAATGGGTTTTTGATATGGTGGAAGTGCCGTGATACCCAAGGAACTGGCTAAAAAAATCCGTTATATTCAGATTTATACCAGCAAGGCGGTTAACGACGTGCTGGCCGGCGAATATGAGAGCGTATTCAAGGGCCGGGGTATGGAGTTTGACGAGGTTCGCGAGTACAGCCCGGGTGATGAAATCCGGACCATTGACTGGAACGTCACCGCCCGGAGGGGGCATCCCTATGTCAAACGGTTTGTTGAGGAGCGGGAGCTGACCATCATGTTCCTGGTGGATCTGTCGGCCAGCGGAGTGTTCGGTACGGTTGAGAAGACAAAGAATGAATTGGCGGCGGAGATCTGCGCGCTTCTGGCGTTTTCCGCCATCAAGAACAACGACAAGGTCGGATTGATCCTGTTTACCGATACCATTGAGCTCTTTGTGCCGCCCAAGAAGGGGACCTCCCATGTGCTGCGCCTGATTCGGGAGCTTTTAAATTTTACGCCGCAGCAGAGAAAAACCGATATCAATGCCGCCCTCGACTATCTTGGCCGGGTGATGCAAAAGCGGTGTGTGACCTTTCTGGTATCTGATTTTCTATGTGAGTCCGGTTTTGAAAAATCGCTTCATGTGTTGGGCCGACGGCATGATCTGATTGCCGTGTCCATTTCAGACCCAAGCGAGAGCAGGCTTCCCGATGCCGGCTTGGTTGAGCTTGAGGATGCGGAGACCGGGGAGCGCATTGTTATTGATACGGGCAATACCGGCGTGCGCAGCCAGTATGGGGGCTTCAGCCAGGAGCGGGCGGACCGGCTGCGGGAGCAGTTTCGTTCCGCCGGGATTGATCACGCAGGGCTTGTTACCGGCCGCGATCATGTAAAAGACCTGGTCCGGTTTTTTCGGACCCGGGAGCGACGCAAATAATGGGTAGTATGGGCCGAGTCCGAGAAATAAAGCTATATTTTTTTATTGTTCTGCTTGTTGTTGTTTTAACGCTGTTCCTTTCCGGCTGCAATGAGGCGGATGAGAGCCAGCCTGAGGCAAACAATGCGGGGATAACCAAAACATACCGCCAGGGCCCGGCTACGGTTCAACTCAGGGCCTCCGCAGAGGCGATCACCACAGCGGAACAACTGATGCTGGAGGTTGAAGCCGCAACAGATGAGGGTTTTGAAGTGAAACTGCCGGAATTTGGCGAAACCATCGGCCGTTTCACCATTAAGGATCGATCCGGTCCGCAGCCGGAGCTTGTTGAAGAAAGCCGCGTCCGGTACCTCGCCGTTTATCATTTAAAGCCCTTTTTACCCGGGGAATATGAAATCCCTTCCATGACGGTCCGGTTCGCTGAAACCGGTAAACCGGATGGCAAAAGCCGAGAAATTGAAACCGAGGCGATGAGCATCCGGGTTGATTCGGTGCTGCCTGAAGATGCCGAGCCCCAAATTAAGGCGATCATGCCGCCTGAGCCGCTGCCGGAAAGGATGAGTCCCTGGTGGCTTGCCGGAATGGGCGCGGCTTTATTGGCAGGGCTTGCCGGCTTCATCGGCTGGCGTCGGTATAGACGGCGGAGAAATGGTCCGGAGGCAATTATTTTACGCCCGGCCCATGAAATTGCCGAGGAGGATTTGCAGCAGCTTCTTTCGGAAAATCTGGTGGAATCCGGGCAGTTCAGGATATTTTATCACCGGCTGTCGGCGATTATAAGGCATTATATTGAGAATCGTTTCGGCCTGCGCGCGCCGGAGCAGACGACGGAAGAATTTCTAAATGCCATGCGGACGGCTGATGAGCTGACAACAGCTCAAAAAAAACTGTTAAAAAGCTTTATGGTCCATTGCGACCAGGTAAAATTCGCGGGGTATCAGCCCGCGCCGGAAGAGGTCCATAAGATGATCGATGCCGGCAGACGATTTATCTCTGAAACCCGGCCCCGGCAAACCCCGGGCAGCAGTCAAAATTCGGAGGCCTGATCCGATGCGGTTTGAATCCCCTTGGGTACTGCTTTTTTTACTGTTGATTCCTGTCGCTGTCGGGATCTATCTCAAGGTCAAAGGCAATGGGAGTCTCAGGTTTTCCAGTATCAGGCAGGCTGAACGGGTAAAAAAATCTATGCGGCTTAGGCTGATAGCGCTGCCCTTTTGGGTGCGGATCGCGGTGTTGATCCTGTTAGTCATCGGCCTGGCCCGCCCACAGGCCGGTACCGAGCAGGTTCGCGATGTTAACGAGGGCATTGCCATTGAAATGGTGGTGGATCGCTCCAGCAGCATGGGGGCCGAGATGGATTATGACGGCGAGCGGGTTAACCGGCTTCAAGCCGTTAAGCGGGTGTTTAAGGAGTTTGTTTTTGGGAATCAGGCGGATCTGGAAGGCCGTCCCCATGATCTAATCGGGATGGTAACGTTTGCCCGGTATGCGGATACGGTTGCGCCGCTCACTTTGGCCCATGGCGCATTGGATCAGTTTCTTGACAGCGTGGAGCTGGTTAAACGCAAAAGCGAGGACGGAACGGCCATTGGGGATGGCATCGCCCTTGCCGCCGGCCGTTTGAAGGAAGCGGAGGAAACCCTTGCCAAACAAAACGGCCGGGGCGAGGCCGGCTATGAAATAAAGAGCAAGATCATCATTCTACTTACCGACGGGCAGAACAACACCGGGGAGCGCACCACCCGCGATGCGGCGCGGTTGGCAAAAGAATGGGGGATCAAGGTTTATACCATAGGCGTCGGGGGCGACGGGCAAAAGCTCCGGCAACAGGGCGTATGGGGGCGTCTTTTTTCAATGGCGGGCCGCGGCGTAGACACAGAAACGCTTAAGTCAGTCGCAGAAACAACCGGCGGGGTTTTCCGCATGGCCGAAGATGCGGATGCGCTGCGATCTATTTATGCGGAAATAGACAGGCTCGAGAAAACCGAGATTGAGGCCGCCCGGTATATGGACTACCGGGAGCTTTTCCAGCCTTTAATACTTGTCGCTCTGGGATTACTCTTTTTTGAGATTTTACTTTCAAATACCGTTTTCAGGAGGATTCCGTAAACATGGTCCGGTTTCATGACCTGGAGATGCTTTTGCTGTTGTGGGTTTTGCCGGTCCTGATCGGGGTTTTCGTCTATGCGGCCTATAAGCGAAAGCAGGCGCTTAGCCGGTTTGCCGAGGCCCATCTTCTGCCGGTAATCAATGTTTCGACCCGGCCCGCCCGCCGCCGGTGGAAGGCGCTGCTGCTCTTAGCCGCTTTTGCTTTAGGAGCGGTGGCCGCCGCCCGTCCGGCCTGGAACCCGACGCCCAGAACCATTGAACGAAAGGGCCGGGATGTGGTGTTTTTGCTGGATGTGTCCAAAAGTATGCTGGCCGAGGATTTATCCCCGAACCGCCTGGAGCGGTCAAAACTTGCGATTAATGACTGCGTGGACCGCCTGCAGGGCGACCGGGTGGGGCTTGTGGCGTTTGCCGGTACGGCTGTGGTTAAATGTCCCTTAACGCTTGACTACGGGTTTTTCCGGATGATGCTGGAAAATATTACACCGACCAGCGTCTCCCGGGGCGGCACCATGATCGGGGATGCGGTCAGGACAGCCATGGACCAGGTTTTTGATAGTGTTAAAAAGCAGTATAAGGATATTATTTTAATCACGGACGGCGAAGACCATGAAAGCTTTCCGGTAGAAGCGGCAGCAGAGGCCGGCGAACAGGGCATTCGGCTGATTGCCATCGGCATCGGGGACGAGGACGAGGGCCGGCGGATTCCGGTGACCGACGAATACGGAAACCGGACCTTTCTGAAATACAACGGCCGGGAGGTATGGACGCGGCTGGATGCGGGTACGCTCAGGCAAATGGTCAACGCCACGCCCGGCGGCCGGTATCTAAATGTTGCCACAGGGACCATCGACCTGGGGGATGTTTACATGAAGCTGGTGGCCAGCGCCGAGAAAAAAGCCCTGCAGTCCGAAACCGTGAAGCGGTATGAAGAAAAATTCCAGATTTTCCTGTCCATCATGATCGGGCTTCTGGTGTTGGAGATGTTCGTCAGTGAACGGAAAAAAAGGCACTAAGGCGCTGAGGCACTGAGGCACTGAGGAAATAAGGTGCAAGGTTTAAGGTGCAAGGTTTAAGGTGCAAGGTTTAAGGTTTAAGGTTTAAGGTGCAAGGTTTAAGGTTTAAGGTGCAAGGTTTAAGGTTTAAGGTGCAAGGTATAAGGGGAAAAAGGGAAAGGAACGCCATTTTCCCCCTTATGTCATTCCGAGGAGCGCCAGCGACGAGGAATCTTTAAACCAAAGATTTCTCGCTATCGCTCGAAATGACAAAAGAGCAAAATTAAAAAAAGAAAAAATAAATTCTATATCGCAATGATTCCATTGAAAACCATCGGCAAAATTATTTTCATCTGCTTAGCTGTTTCAGAGGTTTTTATTACTCCGGTATCGGCCAAATCTTCGGCTGACTGGGTGGCGGAAGGGAACCGGGCGTATGATGCCCAAAAAATGGACGAGGCCGTTTCCGCCTATGACAAGGCACTTGAAACCGCGCCGGGCGATGCCCGGGTTCTGTTTAATAAAGGGTGCGCTTTGTACATGAAAAACGACTATGAAGGCGCCCGGGATTTTTTTGAGAAGGCAGCGTTGAAAGCAGGCGATGTATCCCTTGAGGCCAGGAGTCATTTCAACATGGGAAACGCCGAACTAAAGACGGGCGAGAATTTGAATGAAACAGACATGAAGAAACGGCTGGAGGCGGTTGAAAGAAGTATTGCCCATTATGAGAAGGCATTGGCGCTTGACCCGAAAATGAATGCCGCCGCCCATAACCTTGAAATGGCCCGAACGACATTACAGAAAATCCAGGAGCAGATTCAAAGACAGCAGGCCGAGGCGGAAAAGCGGAAGCAGCAGCAGGAAAAGATGCAAAAGGATCTGCAGGATTTGATCGAGCAGCAGCAGAAGCTTTCCAACAAGACCCGGGGAAAGGAAAACCAAAGCGCGGATTCTCGGCATAACAGTGAGGAATTGGCAAGGAATCAGTCTGAAATTAAAAATAAAATCAAAGAGTTAAGCCAAAAAATGGCCCAATCGGCCGGCAAGGGAAAGGATGATTCCATGGGAAAAGCCCGGTCGCATTTAACACAAGCGGTTGACAATCAGGAAAAAGCGGAAGATAAATTAAATCAGCCTGATTATGCCGATGCCCGGAAAGAGCAGGAAAAAGCAACGGATGCCATGAAAAAAGCCCTATCCGAATTTCAGGGTGATGGCCAAAACCAGTCGGGCAAGTCCCAAGGCGAAAACAGCGGGCAGCCGCCGGAACAACAGGCAGGCCAGGGGCAAGCTGCAGAAGAAGATAAACCATCCGATCAAAAACAATCCGCGGACATGGGCACTGAAGATCCACAAAAGATCCTTGAAGAAGAATACAAAAACCGGCAGCGGCGACAGATTCACGAAGGGATAGGGCACCGGCCGGTGGAGAAGGACTGGTAGACACATGCAGATCGTTTTCCGGTTCATATGCGCCTTATTCTTTATCACACTGATATATCCGCTTCAATCCCAGGGCGCAGAGCCGTTCTCGGTAACCGCGGCCATGGAAAAACAGGAGGTATTCGTTGGTGAGTCCTTTGTCTTTCAGGTCCAGGTCGAGGGGGCGGACAGCCCGGAGCGGCCGGATGTGTCCCATGTATCTGATTTTCAAGTTGAGTTTATAGGCGGTCAGCAGAACAGCAGTTCATCAATAACGATCGTTAATGGTAAAAGGACCAAAAACGTTCGTCATGGTTATGTGTATTCCTATCGTCTCACCCCCAAGCGGACCGGGGATTTAAAAATTCCGCCGATTGAAGTCGCTGCCGGCGGAAAAACCGCCAGAACCCGTGCGGTGTCTATCCGGGCGCTCAGTCCAACGGAGGTCAAGGACTTTAAATTCGAGCTTAGCCTCTCTGAAGATACCTGTTACGTGGGCCAGCCCGTGAAGCTGACCGGCATCTGGTATATCGGACGCCAAGTGAAGGACTTTGCCGTAAATTTGCAGGTGCTCAATGATTCACGGTTTAACGTGGCGGACTGGGATATGCCGGTGGATCAGAAGAAAAAGGATCGCTACCTATATGTACCGCTGGGCGGTGAAAAGACCATCGGTATAAAGGAGCACCGGCAGTTAGACGGTAAAACCTGTATTGCGGTCCGGTTTGAAAAAATCCTGATTCCTGTAGAGCCGGGTACGTTTACTCTTCCTGAGTCTACGGTATCGTTTCTGGCGGTTACCGGGTATAGGAAACCCCGCGCCTCTTCGGCATTTGACGATTTTTTTGACAATTTCCGTCAAGCCGTGACCAAGAAATTCGTCATTCCGTCGAATACGCCGGAGATCACTGTGAAACCGCTGCCCGAGTCCGGCCGGCCCGCAAATTTTACCGGACTTGTAGGCGAATACCGGATAAGCGCCGAAGCGAGCCCGACCCAAGTGAAGGTGGGCGATCCCATTACACTTACCCTGCGGGTGGAAGGGTCCGATTACCTCAAGCACGTGGCACTGCCGCCGCTTGAAAAACAGTCCGCCCTGGCGAAAAATTTCAAAATTCCCCCGGAAATGGCGTCGGGCACGATAAAAAACCGGGCCAAGGTGTTCACCCAGACCGTTCGCGCGAAAACCGCCGATGTGACGGAAATTCCCCCGATTGCGCTGCCATATTTTGATGCCGATACAGGCACATACCGGGCGGCAAAGACCAATCCGATACCGCTTGAAGTGGAAGCTGCGCGGGTGGTCACTGCTCGGGATGCCGAAGGGGCAACCGGTGCTTCAGACCAAGTCCAATCCGAGCTCGAAACATTGGCGCAGGGGATCGCCTACAACTATGAGGACCTTTCCGTATTATGCGATCATTCCGCCGGTTTGGCCAAGTGGCACCGCTCACCTATCTGGATTGCCTGGCTGGCCGGTCTTCCATTGATATACGCCGCCGCATTTCTATTGATCACCTTTCGACGCCGCCGTCTGGCCGATCCGGAAGTCAATCAGCGTCGAAAAGCATATGCCGGTCTGGTAAAAGAGATAAAGAAGCTGGATACATCCGGGCCGGATGCGCCAAAGACCGTCGGAACCCGGGTGCTTGAAACATTGAGACGGTATTTGGCCAAAAAATTGAGCCTGCCGCCCGGGGCATTGACGTTGAATGAAATCCAGGCCGCGCTGCGGCGGCACGGGGTAGACGAGCAGGTCATTGAAAAGACAACCGAGATTTTTAATATATGTGAGGCCATTCAGTATGGGGGTATTGACAGCGCCGGGGATGCACCGGCCTCGCTTATCGACCGGGTCCTGCAACTGGCCAAAATTTTGGATCGGAGCCTGCCGTGAGACGCCGGCGAATACCCTTGAATCGGATTTTATTCTGCCTTTTCGCAATGCTCCTGATGGTTGTATGGGTGATGCCAAAAGCGGATGCGGCGCTCTCTGAAGCGCAAATCCATGACCTGTTCAGCCGGGGCAAGGCGCTTTTCAAACAGGCCAATGCAAAAGTCTCGACCGATCCGGAAACAGCAAAAAAGCTTTATGAGCGGGCCGCCCTTCGGTTTGAGCGTTTGATCGCCGAGGGCGGGATCGAAAACGGAAGGCTGTATTATAATATCGGCAATGCCTATTTCCGGATGGGCGATCTGGGACGGGCCATTTTAAACTATCGCCGGGCGGAGCGCTATACTCCAAATGACCCCAATCTGAAACAAAACCTGAGCTACGCCCGCAGCCGGCGGTCGGATAAAATAGAAGAAACCCAGCAGACGAAGGTGTTTAAAACCCTGTTGTTCTGGCACTATGATTTTTCCCCAAACATCCGGGCCATGATATTCGCCATTTTCTACGGCCTTTTCTGGGTGGCCGCATTGATTCACCTCTTTATCCGAAAAATTCCACGTTGGGTGTTCGTTAGTACAGCGGTTATCGCCATGCTATTTTTCAGCTCCGTTTGTTATGAAACCATTGTCCATATCCGTTCGCCCGGCGGGGTTATACTGGCTGATGAGGTTATCGCCCGAAAAGGCGACGGACTCACCTACCAGCCAAGCTTTAAGGCGCCGCTGCATGAAGGCACCGAATTTACGATGATTGAGAAACGGGGCGGGTGGTACCAGGTCGAACTACCCAATGGCCGCCGCTGTTGGATACCTGAAAATTCCGCGGAATTGATATAATGTTTTTTTCGAAGCCATCATCATTGTTATTTTTATAAAGCGGTGTTATTTTATAATCAGGCGTAAACATTATTTTATTTTATTCCCAGGCGGTTAGTTTAGGCATCAACGAACGAAAGGAGGGTATATGCGACGGCAATTCCACAATATTATTTGCGCTACGGATTTTTCAGCGTATGCCGATATGACTTTGGCCTACGGCGTTGCCATGGCCAAACGGTTTGATGCTAACCTGTACATTTGTCATGTGGTTGATTTGCCGACAGTTTCCGCATACGGGGAGGCGGTATTCGATCCGATTGAATACCAGCAGCGGTTTATGGAAACCTCCCGGCGCGAAATTGACAACCTGCTGGGCGATGTAAACGTGAAGTATCAGCCGCTGGTTACCATTGGCAATACCACGGATGAGATATCACGCCTGGCAGAGGAATATATTGCCGACCTGGTGATTACCGCCACGCATGGCAGATCCGGGTTAAAGCGTTTTTTCCTGGGTTCGGTCACCGAACGGCTGATGCGAACGCTTCCATGCCCGTTGCTCGTATTAAGAGGCTCAGAAGAGTTTACAGGTGACTCTGGTCCCCGAAGGTTTCCCTTTCATAAAATTCTGGTGGGCTGTGATTTTTCAGAGGATTCGAATCTCGCCTTGGAATATACGCTGAACATGGCCCAAGAGTTTGAAAGCGAGCTGCACCTGGTCCATGTGGTAGAACCCTCCGGATACAGGGATCTTTTTAAGCTGCCCCCGGAGTCCGGGGAGAAATTTAAGGAAGACCTCTATGATATGATAAAGGAGAAGCTAAATTCACTGGTTCCGGAGGATGCCCTTAGCTGGATCAAGCTTAAAACCGCGCTGCTGGTCGGAAAACCCTATGCGGAGTTGATCCGGTACGCCGAAATAAACGATATAGACTTGATATCCGTGGGTATTCGGGGACACGGTATGGTGGAGGAAATCCTGGTCGGCTCCACGACTGACCGGGTGATCCGGCAGTCGCCGTGTCCCGTGCTTTCGGTTTGTCCGAAGTAGGGTTCAAGGTTTAAGGTTTAAGGTTCAAGGTGTAAGGTATAGGGTATAAGGTTTAAGGTTTAAGGTTTAAGGTATAGGGCTCACAGTTAAATCCCAAATTACAATATTGATGGCTTCGTAAAAAGCGGTTTATTCCGCCGCGGCGGTATTTTTGCAGAAAGGAACTCAAAAAATTTAAGTATTGTCATTTCGAGCGTTAGCGAGAAATCTTTGACCAATAAGATTCCTCGTCACTTTCGTTCCTCGGAATGACAATGGCGCAAGGTACTATAATAATAACATATATTATTAAGTTCCTTGGAAGTCGGCCATTAATTTCATTAAGCGGGCGGGTACCTGGAAATGATATCGCAGAATTCGTCAATGGCCTTATCCAGGTTGTCGTTGACAATGACATAACGATAGAGGTCTTTCCTATCGATTTCCTTTTCCGCGTGGATCAAGCGTTTTTTTATGGTCTCAGCGTCGTCAGTACCCCTTTTTTGCAATCTTTGGCGAAGCGCATCAAGGGAGGGAGGCATGATAAATATGGTTACGCTGTCAGGAAAACGCTTCAGTATCTGTTCGGCGCCAACAATATCGATATCAAGCAGAATCCGCCGGCCCGCTGACAGCTGTTGATTTAAAAATTCAGCTGATGTGCCGTAATAATGACCATGCACTTTCGCCCATTCCGCCCATTCTCCTTGTTGGATGCGATGTTCAAAATCGGATGGCGAGATAAAAAAATAATCCACACCTTCTTTTTCGCCGGCCCTTGGCGGGCGTGTGGTAAAGGATATTGAATAGGAGATGTCCGGAAATTTTTTTTGTGCCGCACGGCAAATCGTTGATTTGCCGGCCCCGGATGGGGCTGAAACGATAAACAGGCATCCTTTATACGGTTTTTCGCTCCCCGCTTTCGTCTGGGAGTCAGGCTTTTCCTCAGGATTTTTTCTTTTCATTAAGGGCATTGTATCGTTGCGAAATGGTGTCTGTTTGTATGGCGGATAAAAATATGTGGTTGTTTTTCATTACAATAATGGAGCGGGTCCGTCGGCCGTAGGTTGCATCAACCAGTCGGCCTTCGTCTTTTGCCTCTTCTCTTAGCCGTTTCATGGGGGCTGAATTGGGCGATACAATGGCAAGCACTTGGTCTGCAACCACATTGCTTCCAAAACCGATGCTCAGTAAATCATATGGCATGTTTTATACCTCTTGATTATTCGATATTTTGTACTTGTTCGCGGATTTTTTCCAGTTCGGTCTTTGCTGATACGATGATATGTGAAACATTGGCGTTGCCGGCTTTATTGCCCATTGTATTAAACTCCCGGTTGAATTCCTGGAGTAGGAAATTCAGTGGGCGCCCAGCAGGCTCCGGTGCGTCCATTAATTCTTTGAATTGGCCCAAATGGCTTTTGGCCCGGACGATTTCTTCTGATATATCGCTTTTATCTGCCAGAAATGCAGCTTCTTGGGCGATCCGTGCGGCGTCAATCTCAACCATGCCTTGGGTTAACGCATTGATCCGTTCTTTTAGGCGTTTCTGATAGACGTCCAGTAAACCCGCGGATTGCGCCTCAATCTGTCGGATATGCAGACAGATTTCTTCCAGGCGCTCGGTAAAGTCGCTGGAAATGTTTCTACCTTCGTTGAGTTTCATCTCAACAAATTCATCAAGGGCCTGGTCAAGGACTTCTGAAACCATCGACCAGACTGTATCCGTTTCGATTTCTGCCTTGGCTGGTTCGATGACCCCGTTTTTGGCCGCAAGCAGGCTTAAAGGGATGTCCTCAGCGAGATTTAAATGGTTCTTCAGTTTTTTCAGCGCTGCATAATACCCTTCGGCGATGGACTCATTAATTTGGAAGGCTTCCGGTTCTTCTCCGGCAGACTGAATGGAAAGCTTAACTTCAATGCGCCCCCGGGTAATCCGTGCGGCGATTGCTTGACGGATATTATCTTCGAGGAACTGATAGGCCGGGGTGACGCGAAGGGTGATATCCAGGTAACGGCTGTTGTATCCCCGGATTTCAATGTTGACTTCGGTTTCATCAAATGTCAGCGCAGTACCGGCATAGGCGGTCATGCTTCGAATCATAGGCGTCCGTCTGTCTTCAAATCTTTGAGGTATTTATTGCGAACCCGGGTTAAAAAAGTTTGCATGCTGGTTTCTGCATAATCCGGGTAGGTCCATGGCAGCGGTTGAAATTTCCCGGCCTGATAAATAAGTGTAAGATCCGCATAAACATGTTTGCCTATGTAGATGCGATGCGTATAGTTTTTTCCGGTAGCCAGAACAAAACGTTCGGCCAGCAGATAGCCGGGATCAATATTTATTCGCCGGTTGCCGTCAACTGCATATTGCTCTTCCAGTTTATTGGTTTGATGCTTGATATCCGGTAGATCCTCTTGGTTGATGAGCGGACAAAAGGCTGTCATCCTTCTGAAAAGGCCCCTGCCCATCTCCGGTTCGTAATAATCCGTCCAGTTGAACTCAAACCACGGGCTGATCAATTCAATTGGACCGAACTTTTCATTCATCTGTTCAACGACGGGTTGAAGCAGATGGTAATGTTTAGTAAACAGCCCGATAACGAGCTTGGCGGGCTTTGGCTGAACAGGCTGGCTCATAATTGTTCAGTCTTCTATGGGTTTGGCCTCGTCTATCAGCATAACCGGAATGTCGTCCCGAATTTCATAGAGCAGTTTGCAGTTATCACAAATCAATCCGTCCCCGGCTTCATTCAGATGGATTGGTCCCTTGCATTTGGGGCAGACAAGGATATCCAGCAATTCTTGACTGACAGCCATTTTATGGTCTCCTGTAATGAGGTAATTAAAAAAATATTAATCTACCAAAGGGCGGTTTCTTTTGCAACGATGATCCGCGAAGTTGTCTTAACATC
>JAGYOX010000096.1 GCA_018399235.1 Desulfobacterales bacterium
GGTTTAGGGTTTAGGGTTTAGGGTTTAGGGTTTAGGGTTTAGGGTATAAGGTATAAGGTTAAAAAAAATCAAAAGCTTAGTGCCTCAGTGCCTTAGTGCCTCAGTGCCTCAGTGCCTTTAACCTGTTGCAAAAGTTACTTTTAAGCTCGGTCCCGGGCCTTGGCCCATAGCCCGGGGGGTTACTTCTAAGTAACTTTACGGATTTTTTCTTGAATACATATTGGTTTTAATATATTCTAATAATTTTAATCGCAGATTAAAAAATTAAAAAATTTGAGGGGTTATATTCCTTCCAGAGCAGAAAGTGACGGGGTGGTAGGCAATGAGAATGGCAATAGGCGTGCTTATTGGCCTGATAATATATGTAACACCGGCGGCTGCCGGAACCCAATATGTTGACGATCTTCACGAGATTACGGTTCGTTTGGGCCCCAGCGTTGAATACCGGGTTATTAAAACAGTATCATCAGGCACCCGGCTTGAAACGCTCGACAATAAAAATGGCTGGACTCAGGTGCGCCTCTCAGATGATCGCAAAGGCTGGGTCGTAAGCCGCTACCTCGCCGATGAAAAGCCTGACAGCAAAAAATATGAGGATCTAAAGGCGAAATATGAGCCATTAAAAAAACAAGTTGAAGAATTAAAGGCAGCTAACAACGAGTTGAAAAGAGGCAACCAGACCCTTTCAGAAGAACTCGCCAAGGCCCGCGAAGCATTGGCCGATACTAAGGCGGACTATGAGGAACTGAAAACATCTTCGGCGGATGTTTTAAGGCTCAAATCAGAGAATGAAAACCTTGCCTCCGCAATTAAAGAAAAAAATCAAAAAATTGAGGATCTTGAAACTAAAATTTCCGATGCGTTTCTTTCCGAAGCCCTTAAATGGTTCCTGGCCGGTGCCGGCGTATTGATACTGGGCATTATTATCGGGGCGAGCGGCAAACGCAAACGGTCATCCTTGCTATAGAAATATATTATTATGGAATACGAAACCGATTTTCTTGTCATCGGCAGCGGCGTCGCCGGATTGCTTTTTGCCATTAAGGTGGCCGATTACGGCCGGGTAGATATTATTACCAAGCGCAATATCAAAGAAAGCAATACGGCATATGCCCAAGGGGGAATTGCTTCCGTCTTCGGCCAAAATGATTCGTTTGATATGCACATCGCGGATACGCTGGACTCGGGCGACGGCCTCTGTAATAAAGACGTTGTCGAAATGGTGGTCAAGCAGGCCCCGGAAATGATACAGGAATTAGTCGAACTCGGGGTTAATTTCAACAAAGACGATACCCAAGTCAGCGGCCTGCATCTGGATTTGAGCCGGGAAGGGGGCCATTCGCAGAACAGAATCGTCCATGCGGAGGATCTGACCGGGTTGGCCGTTGAAAAAGCGCTCATCGAAAAAGTAAAGCAACATAAAAATATACGGCTTTTTGAAAATCACATCGCCATCGACCTGATCACCCGCTCTACCCGTTTAAAACGAGGGATGATCATCACGACCCACGAAGACTATTGCCATGGCGCGTATGTATTGGATCGCATCTCTTCGGAAATCCATACATTCGGCGCAAAAAACATTATATTGGCTACCGGCGGGGCCGGAAAGGTTTATGCCTATACCAGCAATCCGGATGTCGCGTCCGGCGACGGAATTGCCATGGCCTATCGGGCCGGCACGATTGTCGCCAATCTCGAATTCGTCCAGTTTCATCCCACCTGCCTGTATCACCCGGCCGCTAAAAACTTTCTGATCTCTGAGGCGGTGAGGGGCGAAGGCGGCATTCTTTTGAACGCATCCGGCGAACGCTTCATGGAAAAATACAGCCCGCTAAAAGAACTGGCATGCCGGGATGTGGTAGCCCGGGCCATCGATTCGGAGCTCAAAAAACGGGGCGATGACTCTGTTTATCTGGATATTTCGCATAAACCGGCGGACTTTATCAAAGAGCGGTTTCCCAACCTCTATAAAAAATGCAAAGAATTCGGCATTGATATGACCAGCGATCCGATCCCTGTCGTACCTGCGGCGCATTATATGTGTGGGGGGGTTGTAACCGATATATACGGCCGGAGCAATATCCAACGTCTTTTTGCCATTGGTGAGACCGCCTGCACCGGTTTGCACGGTGCCAACCGCCTGGCCAGCAATTCCCTTCTCGAAGCCATGATATATGCCCAACAAGCCGCCCTGAAAACTATTGAAGAACTGGATACGATTGAATTTGAGGCGTTACCCGACCTTCCGCCGTGGGACGATCTGGGCACCATAGACAGTGATGAGGCGATTATGGTTTCACATACATGGGACGAAATTCGCCGTTTTATGTGGAATTATGTGGGCATTGTCCGTTCGGATAAACGTCTGGCCAGGGCACAGCGCCGCATTGAGATCGTGCAATCGGAGATCGAAGAATACTACTGGAGATTCAAGGTAACGCCGGATATGATTGAGCTTCGCAATATCGCTCTTGTTGCGGAACTGATCATCCGGTGCGCCAAACACCGTAAAGAAAGCCGGGGCCTCCATTTCAATATCGCCTACCCCGAGAAAAACGACGCGCGCTGGAAAAAAGATACGGTCCTGAGGCGTCCCTTTGTCAGCTGATAAACTCTCAAGATCCTGCCAGCAGTTGAATCACGGGGTTCCCCATTCTTTCAATGTCCACGAGGGCCCCCTGCCTATTATTCGCCATGTTGCAATTAACCACATGGGTGTCCCCAAGCCGTGCATGGCCGAAGTCCTCGTGAATATGCCCGCACAGCATCAGCCGCGGTTGGATTTCGACAATTAAATCTTTGACGAATCGGGATCCGGCATGGAATTTTCCCATAACCCGATCAAGCGTGCCATAGGGGGGTGGATGGGCGATAAATACTGTTTCCCGGTCAACCAAGGCATTTAGTCGTTGTATCAGCCTTTTTTGCCGAAAACCCACGCGCGTCCGGAACGGCACCGGCACCGTACCACTGATCCCGACAAAGTTCACGCCCTTAATTTTAATGCGGTTTAAATGAAGGGAAAAAATATTGCCAAAGGCGTCAAAGAGTTTTTCCATGCGTTTTAAGTCCGTATTGCCCCGGACAACAAGAACAGGCACAGGTAATATGTTTAAGTTACTCAGAACGTCTGCCGGCTTCCGGTAGCTTGTTATATCGCCGGCAATCACCAACACATCCGGGGCATACTTGGTGATATTCCGGCGGATCCGGTCCATGCGCTCAGGGCGGGCATGAACATCGGCAACAGCATATATCCGCATTTTCAACCGCCATCCCAAAATCGACTTTTTACAAAATTGTCAAAATCTTAACCCCTAAAGGCTGACTCTAATAGTATTACCGACTAAAGTCAACTATATGAATATATATCTATATCAATATTTTGAAGTATATCCTAGTCGATAAAAAAGAAAAAAAACCGCTGAATTTACCCTTGCATGTCAATAGATAGCAACTTATCATGTCGCATCAATAAACAGTTTATGATCCGGGCTTTTTATAGCCTTTGGCTTGTAATTACAGCATGTTAATATAGCTATCGGTTGAAAAAAGGAGTAACGCATGAAAAAATGGAAATGCACGGTTTGCGGATATATCCACACGGGCGACGAACCTCCGGAAAAATGCCCGGTCTGCGGTGCGGATAAAAGCAAATTTATTGAAATTACGGAAGAAGAAACAAAAGGAAGCCCATCAAAAGCGGCTGAAACCCCGAACTCCGGTGTAAAAAAATCCGTAGACGCTGCGCCTGAGACTAAGACCTCAACAGCAGGGCCAACTTTTATTGAGGTGATGCAAAGACAGATGATCAAACACCATGTTCACCCTGTCTCAGTTCATATACCAAATGGCGTTATACCCATGGTTGTTCTTTTTGCCTTTCTCTCGGTTATTTTTCAGTTTGCCAATCTCGCTACGGCTGCCTTTTATTCACTGGTCTTTGTGCTTCTAACCATGCCGCTTGTCCTCTACTCCGGATATAATGAATGGCAGCGGAAATACAGGGCCAACCTTAACTCCGTTTTTATCATCAAAATCATTTCGGCATTAATTGTATCTGCAGCAACCCTTATCCTCGTCTTATGGCATTTGCTGGATCCGGATATCGCCAGCACCTCGTCTTCACATAGGTTTGGTTATTTATTCATCCATTTAATAATGCTGGGTGCTGCTTTTGTTGCCGGATTTATCGGCGGCAAGCTGGTATTTAAGGATTAACGCTTGATAGCTTCGTAAAAATTCCAATATCTGTGTCGCACGGTTTTTTTATTTTTTGTATTTTTTTAAAGCCCCATTAGCTTTAATATGTAACTTCTAAACATGAACTGACGGTCATTGTTTGTATAACCCATATCTGCTGATTTCAAACCCGGCGTTTTAGGCGCTTTTATATTTGACGAGTCAACCAAAAACCGAGTTAAAGGATTACAATTATGGAGAATAATTCAACCAGCCCACAAGAACGGCTTCGGGTGGAAAGCGCCTTCAAGATTTTCGGCGGAGATCCCGAACCGGCATTCAAACTTATCCAAGAAGGCAAAAAAAAAGACGAAATTTATAAACAGACCGGATTAACCATCGGCGTTCATGACGCCAGCTTTGAAGTTTACGCTGGCGAAATATTTGTGATCATGGGGCTTTCCGGATCAGGTAAGTCAACACTGGTCCGCCTGTTAAACCGGCTGATTGAGCCCACCTCGGGCAAAATCACTCTCGAGGGGCAGGACATTACCCAACTGGATACCAAAGGGCTTGTGGATATCCGCAGAAAATACATGAGCATGGTTTTTCAGTCCTTCGCCTTGATGCCGCATTTAACCGTGCTACAAAATGCCGCGTTTGGTCTTGAAGTCATGGGGGTGGCTGAAAAAAAGCGAAATGAGCGGGCCATGGACGCGCTCAAACAGGTCGGGCTTGACCATGTGGCGCGAAGCTATCCCAAGTCCCTGTCCGGCGGCATGCAACAACGGGTAGGTCTAGCCAGGGGGCTTTCCGTTGACCCGGATATCATGCTCATGGATGAGGCATTTTCAGCGCTTGACCCCCTGATCCGAACTGAGATGCAGGATGAGCTGTTAAAGCTTCAAGAAGGCAGCACCCGAACCGTTATTTTTATCTCCCATGACCTGGACGAGGCCATGCGCATCGGCGACCGGATTGCCATTATGGAGTCTGGCCGGATTGTCCAGATCGGGGCGCCGGAAGAAATCATGCGGAACCCCGCCGACGAATACGTAAAGGCGTTTTTCAGGGGCGTTGACCCCACCAATGTATACAAAGCCGGGGATATCGCCACCAAGACCCAGGTTACCTTTCCGCTGCACAAAGCGGGACTAAGGGCCGTAAGGCAGCGGCTAAACGAATTTGACCGGGAACACGCCTATGTGCTTCGCAAAGACAAACAGTTTGTTGGGGTCGTATCGCTGGCCAAGATTCAAGCGACACTTGAAGATGAAACCATCAACTCGCAAGATATTTCCCCTGCCTTCTTAGAAGGTATAGAGCCGGTCCATGAAGAGGCAACCCTTCAGGAAATACTGCCCAAGCTGACTTCCTATGAATGCCCGGTTCCGATTGTAAACTCGGAAAACATTTATATGGGCACCATATCCCGACATTTATTCCTTAAGACGCTGAGCCGGGAGGCCAACATTGAAGAGACAAAGACTGAGGAGACATCATGATTGACATATTTAAATATACCATCCCCTTAGACGACTGGATCGCAGTGGCTGTTGAGTGGCTTGTGGGAAACTTCAGGCCCCAGTTCCAGGCCATCAAAATGCCCATTGAGGTGATGCTCAACGCGATTGACGACGCCCTGCTATGGCTGCCGGAAGAAATTGTCCTGTTAGCCTTTTTAATTATTGGTTGGAAAACCGCAGGCTGGAAAGTCGGCCTGTTCAGTATTGTCTCTATGGCGTTTATCGGCTTTACTGGCTTATGGGATGAGACCATGACTACCCTGGCCATGGTCATCTCCGCTGTGGTGGTGTGTGTTTTAATCGGGGTCCCGCTGGGCATATTATCCTCCCGGAGCGACCGGTTTGAAGCCGTTTTAAGGCCTGTACTGGACGCCATGCAGACAACCCCTGCTTTCGTCTATCTGGTACCGGTCGTGATGCTTTTCTCCATAGGCACGGTTGCCGGCGTTATCGCGACGATTATTTTCTCCATGCCGCCGATCATCCGGTTGACCAACCTGGGAATTCGGCAGGTGCATCCGGAGCTGATTGAGGCGACATACTCGTTCGGCGCCACCAAACGGCAGGTACTTTGGAAAGTGCAGATCCCGCTGGCGCTGGCCACCATCATGGCCGGGTTGAACCAGACCATCATGCTGTCTCTTTCCATGGTCGTTATCGCCTCCCTGATCGGTGCCGGCGGCCTCGGGGTGCCTGTTTTTGAAGGTTTAAACAGTCTGAAAGTCGGCTTGGCCGGCATCGGCGGGCTGGGTATTGTGCTGATGGCCATGGTTTTGGACCGTATCACCCAGGCTATGGGTACTAAAGAGGAGCAGGAATAATTTTTAGGGTTCATAGAAAAAAGGCTGATTTTTAATTGAGAGAGAGAAAAGGAGATAACCATGAAAAAAGTTTTACTGTTACTGGGAATAGTTTGCATATTCTTTTTTGTCGGGTGTGGACAAGACGAGGAAACCAAACCTTCTGCGCAGGAAAAAACCAAGGAAACTGTTCAGGCTGCAAAACAGGAAATTAAGGAAACTGCTGAAGCGGAGCTGCCTGGCAAGGATAAAACCATTACCCCCGGCTGCGCGACCTGGACAACCGGTTTTTTCCTGGAAGCCCTTTATTCAAGGGCTTGTGAGGCCCTTGGTTACGAAGTGGAAGATCCGAAAAAACTTGGAGCCCCCATATTTTACAGATCTCTGGCCGCAGAAGATTTGGATTTCTGGGCCAACGGCTGGTTTCCGCTTCACGATGAATTTCTTCCAACAAACTGGGAAGAAAAAATTGTCATGGCCGGCACTGTTGTCAGAGCGGGCGCTGTTCAGGGATACCTGGTATCCAAAAAAGATGCTGAAAAGTATGGCATTAAATGCCTGGATGATTTCAGACGGGAAGAGGTTAGAGAGGCATTTGATGCCAACAATGATGGGAAGGCTGACCTTGTGGCCTGCCCGCCGGGCTGGGGCTGTGAAAAGACCATCACTTTCCACATGGATACTTATGACCTGTGGGATCATATCAACCTGATCAAAGCCGGCTACAGCGCAAGCATGTCCGATGCGCTGGCGCGTTATAATGATGGCCAACCCGTCTTCTTCTATACCTGGACGCCGAACTGGACCGTATATAAATTCAAACCCGGCGAAGACGTGGTATGGATCAACGTTCCCAAAATTGTCCCGAAAGAGGGCCAAAAAGGCTTAGAGGAGGCTATGGTTGCCAAAGGACTGACCGGAACCGTCACTGACCCTTGCAAGATGGGGTTTGTGGCAAATGATATCCGGGTGGTGGCCAATAAAAAATTTATTAATGAAAATCCAGCCATTAAAACCATGTTCTCCCTGATGTCCGTGCCGTTTTCCGAGATCGCTGAGCAGAACAACAAGATGTTTGAAGGCGAAGATAAACAAAAGGATATTGAAAGACACGTGGACGAGTGGATTGAGGAGAACCAGGATAAATGGAATGCCTGGCTTGCTGCGGCCAAAGCAGCTGTAAAGTAATAAGGTAAATCCCGCACCCGCATTGATGGAGCGGGGCCGTTTCTGTGAGATAAAAACCGGCAAGGTCTGATCGGCCATTGCTAAAAACCCCCCATGGGCCCATAGGTCCATGGGGGGTTAATGCAATAAGGGTGTGTTCAACAGCACAAACTCCGTTAATAATGCCTGTAAAATATAGACTCACCTAATTTTACATCACTACTTGACCTATTTTTTCTAAGGGGAATAAATGAAGAAAAAACTTGGCTGCATTTTACTGTTTTTGTCTGTTTTATTGATTTGCATTCCGGCAACGGGCATGGCTTTTGTTATAGGTGACCTCTCCATCGGTGGAGCCATACGCGCCAACTATACGTTTGGCGACTACACCGACTCCAACGGTGACTCTGATATAAGTCCGCCGTCACGATCTGAAGACGATGGGGGTACTTTCGCGTTAGATACATTTCGAATAAACTTAGACTATTCAAAGGACAATTTCCTTGCTAAAGTCGAGTATCGCTTCTACCCGGGGTATGGAACAAATAACCATGACGGCTATCATTTTCTCCATACCGGTTGGCTCGGCTATAATTTCAACGAACAAAGCCAACTTCAAGTCGGCGTCAACCGCGTACCCTTCGGTCCCGGCCCCTATGGGGTATCACAAAGCTGGTTGTTTGATCAGCATTATTATATCGGGCTTTCCGACGATATGGACTTAGGAATAAAGTACATACAGTCAATTGATAATTTAACCCTTGATTTTGCATATTATATTTGTGATGAAGGCAACTATTTCGGTGATACCGAAGACAGCAGCAGATACTCTTACGATGTTGTCAATACAACAGGACATGGCTATGAAGAATTACATCAGTTCAACTTTCGCGCAATTTACAAAATAGAGGGAGACCAACTTACGACCAATGTTGGGGCTTCTTTACAGTATGGACTGTTAGATAGCCACGGGTCCCAGGATAATGGCGATCATTATGCAGGGTCTCTACATTCCGTATTTGAATTCGCCAACTTTAAACTCGCCACGCAAATCACCTATTACGAGTATGATGTTGACGATGAACAACCATTGGGAACCGACGAACTGGTCCAGTTTGGCGCCTATGATTTTCCAACCCTTGTGGCGGCTGAGGCTTGGGTACCGGCAGTCTCCCTAAGCTATTGCCTTGAGACCCCCCAACTGAACTGGCTCGAATACATTATTCCTTACATTGAATACAGTTCTATCCTGAAAGAAGAAAGCGATTTCAATGATAGCAATATGTTCGTTGCCGGCGCCGCGTGGGCGAACAAGGGTTGGTACATATACTCCGAAGTGGGCTTATCTGATGGCAATGACTTTATAGGGAATGAGGCCGGATACGGCAGCAGCCCGGGACCGGAATGGGCCAGCAACCGTTTTGGCGCCAATCAATCAAACGAATGGGAGTATCGTTTTAATATTAATTTCGGCTACTACTTCTAATGCCCGCCGCACCCGCAATCACAGTCGCCGCCGCATGAAGCCGCGGCGGCAAGGGCCTTTACCACCTCACGTTGATCAGCGTCACTGATATCTTCAATCCCCACGTTCAGGTAGAATCTGTCGATTTTGTCAGGGATTTTCCCTATACGGGAAAACAGGTGTCCGAAAGTTTCAACGACATGGCTGCGCTTGATGAGATATTGCACGGTATCGCCAGGGAATTTACCCTCAAGCTGGTATTCGAACGGCGTCAACCCATCAACGCCCAATCCGAAAATAAATTCAAACGAGTCCTGAGAGCAAATTAAATCCGCTTTGCCCGGGGCCGAACCGGCGGTATACTTTACTGATACTTTCTTCAACGGCCCGACCGCTGTTTTTTGTTCTCCCATGTATAACCCCATCTCTGTTTTTTTTGAATGTAGAAAAAAATATATATATTAATCATTGAAGTGCAAATACTTTTTAATTTAAAAGAAATCAAAAAATAAGAGGAGAATTTATGGAAAAATTCGAATGCCCCTGCGGTTACGTATACGACCCGACTGAAGGCGATCCGGAAGGCAATATCCCTGCCGGGACAAAATTTGAAGACCTCCCGGAAGACTGGATTTGCCCCAAATGCGCGGCTGAAAAGGAGTATTTTGAATCTATAGATTAAAGGCACTGAGGCACTGAGGCGCTAAGGCACTAAGTTTATGATCTTTTTTTACCTTATACCTTATACCTAATACCTAATACCTAATACCCAATACCCAATACCTAATACCTAATACCTGAAATTACTTAGAAACGTTTTATGCCGCGGCCCCGCTTAAAAGATCAACCATGGATATGGCGCCCAGTTGGCTGGCCTCGGCGGTTTTTTTCTCCTCGATGAGCCTTTCAAGCGCCGGATTGACCGCCTGATGCGATACCTGCCAGATGTCGGAACCTCCGTTGCGGATGGCCTTGCAGACATCCAACACACTGATCAGGCCGGGATTTTTTGCGGGCTGAAACCGTTGTTCCTCACCGTAAACTTCCCGGAGAAGCCCCTTGTCTGCCAATCGATCGCTGATTTCCCGCACCAGGCGCACCGGTATAGAAAGGGCCTTGGACAAGTCCTCGGCTGTTTGCGGCGGCTTCCCATTGTGAAACTGTTCAACAATGTTAAGCATGATATTAACCGCCATCTCCTCGCGCTGCTCCTCGCCGACGCTATAGGTTTTGAACTCCTGCTGATGCGAGCGAAGATTTTGAATGGCATATGACATCTGCGCCCCGATCAAAACAATAATCCAGCTGATATAGAGCCAGATGATAAAAATCGGCAGCACGGCGAATGTGCCGTAAATGGTGTTATATCTGGCCACTCCGATATTAAAATCCGTATAAACCCGAAAAGCCAGCTCCCAGAGGCTGCCGCAGACGACCCCGGCGATAAGGGCCGAGAGAAACTTCACCCGGGTATTGGGCATTAAAATATACATGGCGGTAAATGCAATCCACAGCCCCGCATGCGGCAGAATAGTATTAAACAGAACAAAAAACTGCTCGAACACTTCATACCGGGTAAGCGTCTTGACCACCGCGTGGGATGACACGGAGGTAATCATGGCGGTTGAAATAACCATCAGGAGCGGCCCCAGGATAAGCACGCTGATATAATCTGAAATCTTTCTGACGATCCGGCGGTCCCGCGTCACCCCCCACAGGTCATTGAAGGTTCGTTCGACATTGGAGAGCATCATCAGCACGGCAAAAACCAAAAGCCCCGTGCCTAATGCCCCGAGCGCCTTGAAATCCGTTTTTGAGATATATTCGATAATGCGGTTGGTCAGCTCTTCCTGCTCGGCTGTAAGATAGTTGACCAGCAAATGCTGGATGTGGCTGTGAACCCCAAGGCCCTTCATCATGGAAAATGCAATGGCAAGCAGGGGCACAATGGCCAACAGTGTGCTGTAGGATAGGGCCGACGCTCTGAGCAGAATCAGCTTGTCCGCCAATCCGTTTATGGTCAATAGAAAGACCCGCAATGTCTGGTAGCAGAAAATTAGAAGACGCCCCCCACCTTCCGGGTCCTGCCAGACATCCGTGCGGATGAACCTTAAAACCCTTTGAAAACCGGTTACGAGGTCATCCCTCGCTCGCTGAGGATTTATCAGATTGCTCATAGCCCTCCCCCTTTCTTCAAAAGGTTATGACTTCATAAAAAGCTAAAGAAGACAATTTCGTAAAAATTCGATTTTGGGATGGCAAAGTAAAAAGTTCAAGATCGAGGCGCGCAAATCCCGAGGAATGCAGCGTACTTAACTGTACGTGAAATTCCGAGGGATGTAGCGCAACAAAGATATTGGGCTTTTTACGAAGCCATCAAAGAAGTTTATCAAAAAAATCATTGCCCTTGTCATCCACAAGGATAAACGCGGGAAAATCTTTGACGGTTATCCTGAACACGGCCTCCATACCCAGCTCTGGATATTCCAGAGTCTCCATATCCGTAATGCATTCCTTGCCCAGGCGCGCGGCCGGCCCGCCGATGGAGCCCAGGTAAAACCCGCCGTTTGCCTGGCAGGCTTCGGTGACCTGACGGGTCCGGTTGCCCTTGGCCAGTGTCACCAGGGAACCGCCATATTTCTGGAATTCGGCCACATAGGGATCCATCCGGGCCGCGGTGGTCGGGCCGAATGAACCCGACGCATAGCCTTCCGGGGTTTTGGCCGGGCCGGCATAGTAAATGATGTGGCCCTTTACATACCAGGGCAGATCATTTTCCTGTTTCAGCCGTTCGTAGATTCTTGCATGGGCAATATCCCTGGCCACAACGATCTTCCCGGAAAGCGAAAGCCGGGTGGCCACCGGATATTTGGAAAGCTCTCGCCTGATGGCGTCCATGGGCTGATCCAGATCAATGGCCACCGCATCTGTTGCAATCCGTTCCGGATCCGGCAAAAACCGTCCCGGATCGCGATCCAGGTTTTCAAGAAAAATACCGTCCCTGGTAATCTTAGCCTTAATATTGCGGTCCGCACTGCAGCTTACGCCGACTCCCAGCGGACATGAGGCCCCATGCCGTGGCATGCGGATGACCCGTGCATCCAGGCAAAAATGCTTGCCCCCGAACTGGGCGCCGATCCCCAATTCCCGGGAAACCTCCATGAGCCGGTCTTCAAACCCGTAGTCCCGAATCGCATAGCTTCCCCTGCCCCCTTTATCCGGAAGGCCGTCCAGATAACCGGCAGAGGCCATCTTAACCGCCTTCAGATTGGCCTCCGCGGAGGTGCCGCCGATGACCACCGCTAAATGATAGGGCGGGCACGCGGCGGTTCCCAGGTATTTCATCTTTTCCCTTAAAAATGCCTCAAGCGATGCGGTGTTGAGGATGGCCTTGGTTTCCTGGAACAGAAAGGTTTTGTTGGCCGACCCCCCGCCCTTGGCAATAAAAAGAAACTCATAGGCGTCGCCTTCAGTAGCGTAAATCTCGATTTGGGCCGGCAGATTGCAGTCCGTATTTTTCTCTTCATAGAGGGTGAGGGGCGCATTCTGGGAATATCGCAGATTGTTATTCGTATACGCGTTGAATACGCCTTTGGAGAGCGCCGCCTCATCCAAAGCCCCGGTCCAGACCTGCTGGCCCTTTTTCCCGATGATAACCGCCGTTCCCGTATCCTGGCACATGGGAAATACAAAGTCCGAAGATATCACCGCATTCTTGAGCATCTCGAAGGCCACATACCGGTCGTTTTCCGAACTCTCCGGGTCATCGATAATTTTTGACAGCTGCTCCAGGTGGTTGGTCCGGTACAGATGGGCCACATCTGTAAAGGCCTGCTCGCAGAGCATCTCCAGTCCTTCCGGGGCCACCTTCAGGATATCTTTTCCGTCAAACCGGTCCAGAGCGACATTTTCCGTGGTTAAACAGCGGTATTCGGTGGTATCAGGCCCAAGGGCAAACATGGGCTGATAGGCAAATTCGACCATCACAGCTTTCCTTTCTCAATATCAACTCACGCTTCTAAGTAACTTAACGGTTTAAGGTATAAGGTACAAGGTTTAAGGTT
>JAGYOX010000097.1 GCA_018399235.1 Desulfobacterales bacterium
CTAAACCCTAAACCCTAAACCCTAAACCCTAAACCCTAAACCCTACACCTTAAACCTTGAAGTTGTTAGAAGCAGAAATGGCGGTTAGGCGCCGGATGATCCAGTCGGCCGCCCGACGGAGATCGGGAGCGATGTGGTCGGGTTTACAACTGTTATTAGGCCAGGTTTCGGGATCTATTTTCTTATATCCGGATTCAACCAGTATGGTATAGCCGCAGCCGGCATTTTTGGCACACTCAATATCTGTTAGGCTGTCACCGACCATGACGGCGGTCGATAAATCAATATTATACTTTTGCCGGGCCTGAAAGATCAAACCGGGTTTGGGCTTTCGGCACTCGCATTGGTCTTCGGGACGGTGCGGGCAGTAAAATATATCTGTGATCCGTCCCCCTTCGGATTCAACTGTTTGGCGCATGTTATTAAAGATTTGATCAATTTCTGAACGGGAGGCTAATTGCCGGCCTACGGCCGACTGGTTGGAGATAATGAATATGGAATATCCCCGGCATGTTAAATCAGCAATGGCGTCAATACTGCCGGGTATAAATTCAAATTCCTTCCAGGATTTGATGTAATCAGGGGAGTCCCGGTTGATCACGCCGTCTCGATCTAAAAAAACCGTGCTTTTCAGCATAAAGGTCAATTCAGGCAAGAGGTTTCAAAAAAATAGACAACTCTTAAGCGGCTACCTGTTAAGCCATCATTTATTCAGGGCAATCTTTAACACCTTTCTCATCTTTTCAACAAAGTGGAATTCAATCGCGCTTTTGACGTTCTCGGGCACATCCTCCAAATCTTTTTCATTCCATTTGGGCAGAATAATGCTCTTAATGCCGGCCCTATGGGCGGCCAGGATTTTTTCCTTAACTCCGCCGACCGGCATGACCTGACCCCTTAAGGTGATTTCGCCGGTCATTGCCAGATCTTTATAAGTGGTGGTGTTGGTTAAAATCGAGGCCAAGGCCGTCAACAGGGTTACACCGGCGGACGGGCCGTCTTTAGGGATGGCGCCGGCCGGGATATGTATGTGCAGATCATATTCCTGGAAATAGGTTTCATTGATGCCCAGAGATTTGGCATTGCTACGCAGGTAACTCAATGCGGCCCTGGCCGACTCTTTCATTACATCCCCTAGTTGGCCGGTAAGCGTAAGGTTGCCTTTCCCTTTCATTGCCGTAGCTTCTATAAACAGGATATCGCCGCCGGCCTCAGTCCATGCAAGCCCCATGACGACCCCCGGGGTAGTCACCCGTTTTTTCATTTCTTCGTTGGTAAACCGAATCGGTCCCAGATAATCCGTCACGTTTTTAATATTGATTTTAACAGATTCGGCTTCTTCGGACGCAATCTGGCTTGCAACACCTCTGCAAACCGCTGCGATTTCACGTTCCAGGTTTCTCAAGCCGGCTTCGTGGGTGTAACCGCTGATTATTTGTTTAATGGCTCCCCGTGTAAAATGAATTTGATCGGTTTTAAGGCCGTTGGCTTCCCGCTGGCGGGGGAGCAAATATTTGGATGCGATTTTAATTTTATCTTCCACCGGGTATCCGGATAACCGTAGGACCTCCATACGGTCTCGAAGGGCCGACGGTATGGTATCAAGGATGTTTGCCGTAGTGATAAACATGACCGACGATAAATCATAGGGCACATCCAGGTAATGATCCTCAAAGGTGTAGTTCTGTTCAGGGTCCAACACTTCCAGCAACGCCGATGACGGGTCGCCCCGGAAGTCGCTGCCGACCTTATCTATCTCGTCAAGCATGAATACCGGGTTATTCGTTCCCGCGCGACGCAGTCCCTGGATAATCCGGCCGGGCATGGCCCCAACATAGGTTCGCCGGTGCCCCCGGATCTCAGCCTCATCACGGACGCCGCCGAGCGAGATCCGGATAAATTTCCGTCCGAGCGCACGGGCAATGGAATGGCCCAGCGACGTTTTTCCGGTTCCCGGCGGGCCGACAAAGCAAAGAATCGGGCCCTTAATATCGGGGTTCAGTTTACGTACCGCCAGGTATTCGAGTATGCGTTTTTTGGCTTTTTCCAGGCCATAATGGTCATGATCCAGGATTTTTCGGGCTTTATCAAGGTCCAGTGAATCCTCTGTTTTTTCATGCCAGGGCAGGGCGATAATCCAGTCCAGATAGGTCAAGGCCACTGTGTATTCGGCTGAAGACGGGTGCATCCGGGACAATCTGTTCAGCTCTCGTTCCGCCTCTTTGGCTGCAGCCTCGGGCAGATTTTTTTCATTTATTTTTTCCCGGTATTCTTCAATTTCCGCCGTTGTCTCGTCGGATTCGCCGAGTTCTTCCTTGATGGCTTTTAGTTGTTGCCTGAGGTAGTACTCCCGCTGCTGTTTCTCCATATCCCCTTTTACCTGGGACTGGATTTTATTGCCGATTTCTAAAATTTCCAGTTGATAGTTGACCATTTGGGTAACTTTTTTCAGCCTGGTTTTGATATCCAGGATTTCAAGGATGTTCTGCTTTTCCTCGGTGGTCGAGTTGATGGTGGAGGTGATCATATCGGCCAGGGTGTCTGGCTCTTCAAGTGATTTGGCCATGGAGACAAGCTCCTGGGTAAGGCCGGAAGAAAGTTCGACCACACGCGCATACTGGTTGGTCAGGTTGGCCATTAAGCCTTCCATCTCTTTGTCTTTCTTCCATTCGGGCTGCAATGACGAGATTCGGGCCTTGAAATAGGGATTCTGCTGAGTATATTCTTCGGTTTTAAATCGCCCCAAGCCTTGAAGGATCAGCTGCGCCTTGTTATCTTCGGCTTTTGCCATTTTCAGGATAACGGCGCTGGTTCCGTAGCTATAAAGGTCCTCTGGCTGATATTCAGACTTGGCTTCTTTGGCGTTGGAGCTTACAGCGCCGATAATCCGGTCTTTTGACATGGCCTCATCAATAAGCTGGATCGACGCCTCTTGCATAACAATCAGAGGAAGCACCATCTTCGGGAATAAAACAACATCAAATAATGGCAAAATTGGTATTATTTCCGGTATCTTATCAGGCGAATAGCCTTGCTGCTGAGCGTCTTGTGTCATTTATTGCCTCCAGAGGTTTTTTCTATCGGATAAGTAATATGGCGAATCGGTTGAACACGGAAGAAGGTATCATAAGCAAAAAAACCGCGACGTCTGAAACAAAACAACTCATTCATCACTTATGGGGACGTTATGTTTTGCTGCCATTTTTAATTTATTTACCTGGATATGCAGCAGACCTTTTTTGTAGGTGGCATTAACAGAATCCGTATCAATCGCGGATGGCAAATAAAGAACACGTTCAAAGTTGCCGTATTGAATCTCAGCAAGTCGGTACTTGCCGTTTTCCGCCGGTGGAATGCCGATTCTTCGCCCTGCAATGCGAATGGCTCTGGAGTTAATCTCGAGATCAAGGTCCTCTTTATTAACACCGGCCAATTCAGCAATCACAATAATTTCGCTCTGGGTTTCAAAAATATCAAGTGGCGGGTACCAAGTACTTTTGGAAAATGAGTACATGGGGTTCAAGGAATGAAACATATCGCTGACGGTTTTTTGAAATTTTGCCTCCAGGCGATCAAAATCATCGGTTAATCGGATTTTGATATAATCCATGGATGACTCCTGTTTTCCTACGGGTTCAAAATCAATAACAGTCCATAACAAATAATAAAATTAACATTGAAACAGTAAGTTGTAAAGCTAAGTGACCAAATTTTATTTTTTCCCCCTTTTTCTTTGAGAAATGCCAAGCTTTCTCATTTTCCCGCGCAACGTGCTTGGATGAAGCCCCAGCAGTTGGGCTGCACCGTTTTTCCCTTCCACCTTCCCATTGGTATGATTCAGGGCTTTTTGGATATAACCTTTAATTACTTCATCCAGTGGATGGATAACATCCTCTTTTTCACCTTCTTCGAAAAGAGCTGTGTATTTAGTGCTTCCTGAGAGCACATCAAATGAAAGCCCTTTCTTATTGTCATGCATCTGATTGAAAATTAATTCGCGTTCAACTAAATTTTCAAGCTCCCGTACATTGCCGGGCCATTCGTAGCTTTGGAGCTTTTCAATTGCTCCCGGCGCCAAGGGTGGGGTAGCTCTCAGCTTTAAATCCTTTGATTTACTCGCCAAGAAATGATCGACAAGAGCGGGGATGTCGACGGCCCGCTGGCGAAGAGGGGGTATGATGATTGGAAACACGTTAAGCCGGAACCATAAGTCCTCTCGAAATTCTCCACTGCTTATCATTTCTTCCAGATTGCGATGAGTGGCGCTGATGATGCGCACATCCACCAGAATAGATTCCGTCCCGCCCACACGCTCAATTTCGTGCTCCTGAAGCACCCGGAGTAGCCTCACCTGGGCCGGTAGCGGCAGCTCGCCTATTTCATCGAGGAAAATGGTGCCGGTGTGAGCCCTTTCAAAGCGCCCCCGTTTTCTGGATATGGCACCTGTAAAAGCCCCCTTTTCATGGCCGAACAACTCACTGTCAATGAGGTTTTCGGGGATGGCACCGCAATTGACTTTTATAAATGGCTTGTTCTTGCGTGCGGAGGATTGGTGTATGGCATTGGCAAGGACTTCCTTGCCGACTCCGGTTTCTCCAATCAGAAGCACCGGGCTGTTCAACGGCGACACATGACTCACCATTTTCATGACATCTTTTAGGCCGAAATTTGCCCCGATTATTGTATCGCCAGTTATTTCCAGCATCTGCTGCTGCAAATACCGGTTGTCATCGGCCAGCATGTTTTTGAGCCGCAATATCTCCTGGTGCTGCAAAATATTTGATAGAGCAATGGCAAAGGGCTCATGCAGCAGGGCGATAAGTCGGGCATGGGCATCTGTATACTTATCTTTTCCCTCCGTGAACATACAAAAAGAACCCAGCCGCTCCTCATCGATTTCCAGGTTCATTCTGAGAAAGGAAATATCTGAGGGTAGAATCAGGGATAAGGCCTGCCGAATCTCCGCCGGTTCCTTATCGACATCATTTATAATACGGATCCCCACGTCCCCTTGTTCCAAAGCAACGGTTTTGGCAAGTTTAATTTTCGGCGCTCCGGCAAGCTCTCTTTTTGCAAATCCCCAGAGTTCCCTGGGTATCGAAATCGTTTTTTCCTGCATCTGCATTGTCTCCGGCCATATAGAGGCAAGAATTTTGACGACCTTTAAATTCGGATCATAAAGCCCGAAGATCATCCCCGAAATCGGAATGCTCTGCTTCAAATAATCCATGCATGCCTGCATGGCGGTTTCAATATCCAGACTGCTGGAAATGCGAAGTATCGCCTGCCTGAAAAATTTGTTTTCATCAATTGTCATAGATCCATTCCCTATAACCATATTATTTTTAGAGAAATAGTGGCACAAACCAAACCTTCATATTTGAATGATATATCATCGAACTATTAAATTTGAAAGAAGAATCTCTTCATATTTGATGGTTTAATCGGTGATTTCTTAAAAGATATTGAAATTTATATAAATAAAAAAATGGCACAGAAATAGCATATAGTGACAAATAGACAGTTTCATCATTGAGTCAGCATGGAATGGAAGATTGAAGCCTTAAATTAACCTGGAGGCGGGTTTTTAAGAGGGAAGGGCCAATTTAATAAGAAATAAAAATGATTGGAGAAGACAATGAAAAGAATATTATATCTAATTACTGGGTTAACTCTTGCCATATGCTTAAGCGGGTGTGCCACTGTCCTTACTTATACAAGCCCACTCAAGTCGAAAATCGTTACCCGAAAAACGACAAAAACATTATCTAAGCCTTGTTATTATGACTGTTATGTAAAATCGGAGGGCGTCTATCTAACTAAAAAATTATATTGCACGGAGACCGCCCAAGTCTATCGTATCGCTAAAAAAAGAAGTGAGATTGCCCTTCCGCTGCTCTTTGCCGAACTTCCCTTATATGGATTCGGTTGGCTTGATTATTCGGGCGCTATGGCGGTTTCTGAGCTCAGCAAAGTTGAATATTTACTGGGCGAATTTGAAACAGGTAAACCGAAACTATGCAGCGAATCAAAACCGGCATCCAATGAGGCGGTAGTTATCAAGAACAAGCAGCAGAATATATGCTACGCAGGGCATACGAATGCAAAAGGGGCTTTGAATCTTAAAAAGGTTCTTGGAGATAGCCATAACAAACAGCCATTGATCATAAGTCTTAAATCCCAACCCTCGGTGTCCTTTAATGTCATTTACGGCGAAAAATAAAAATTAAAAGGTCTGCAGAGCATTTTTAAAAGAAAAGGAAAGTAAGAATGAAAATGAGGAAATATCTATTCATCGGTTCGATAATCATATGTCTAATGATATCTGGATGCGCGTGTATTCCGATTCATGAACGCTATACAGTGGGTTGTGGCCCTTACCCGGCCAATTTTGAAGAAATGACCAAAACATTTTTAAGGGATGACCTGGTGTATCCTGAAAGTTTAAAAAAGTTTTCTGTATATAAACGGCCGGAAAAGGTAAAAGTTGACACGTATTATGCCTTTATCCCTTTAATGGAAGGCCAAAAGGTATGGGAGTATTTTATCATCTATGATGCCAAAACGAAAAACGGGGATTATACCGGCAAAACGTTTCACGTCGCCTGGATACGGCATAACCATCTGATCGCATATGATTATGGTGTTGTGGATTTAGATTATTCAATAAAAACAAGAGTCAATGATGTAAAAGAAAAGATGAGCCAATAAATGTTCACGTCTATTCTTCATTAGCAATTAATTAACATATGTTAAATAGAATTTTAGCGGGATGGAATAAACAATGCGCCGGCGGTCTGATTTTTTATCTTAAAAATCGAGAATTTGCAGGTAGTTAATATATAAGAAGGTTTCTCGTGGGGCGGCTTTTTATTGGTATGGATAATGCATTCTTATTAGATGAATGAAAGGTACAGAAACACTTTTAATAATAAGGAGGTTATCATGCAAGGAAACAAAGAAGCAAGAATAGAAGACTATACCGACCTTTGCTGTCATCCCGCAGTCCGCCCCATCAAATGGGTTAAGGATGCGCAGGGCAATACATGGCTTTGTGATAAGGACGTTAAACCTTCTCAAGACCTTCGTAGTCAAAAATGTTGGCGTTGCGATGAGATGGCCTTTCCTGCAGGCGGCAGGTAATAATCGCAAGCGCTCACAAAAGGCTTTTTTTTAAAACAGGGAGATGTCGAATGGAGTTCGTCGGGCACCTCCAATAGTTTAACATGTGTTAAATCTATGTCTGAATAATTTTGTGTTTGCAACAAAAAAAACAAACCAGACAAACAAAGGAGGGAAAAAATGATAAAAAAAATTTCTATTGGCTTAATGATGATGGCTTTGATGATTTTCTGTTTTTGCCATCCGACCGGGATCAAAGGGGGAGGATATTCAGTCGCGCTTCGAGAAGCTGGTTCGGACCATTGATGTGGAAACGATGCGGTCTCGATTCGATATCTGCATGACAAAGCCTATAATTACGGCAAGAAAAAAGATCCCGTACCCGGCCATGTAATCCCAAAAATACATTTTGTTCCGCGCTGGGTATTCCTTTCACTGGTTTTGCTCCAGAAGACAGCCTATCGGAGCCTTTATTTTGTTACCCGAAAAGAGCGATTCCGGAAGCTGGTCAAGGGCATCAGCCTTCTGGAAGGCTATTTCCCCTATATTAGCGGGAACAAGAAGTTTGAAAACGCCAAAAGCCTGGCACTTATCGAAAAATATACGGATTGTTCCAAACCCCCACCGCTCCAGGACATTCTGGATGAAAACGGCAACATTGTTGAGAAAGGCTATTATGAAAAGGTGGTGGCCAATGCGCTTGAGACCGGTTGGGGCGGAATGGTTGACTATGAGCGGCTGGAAAGAAAAATCGCCGCATACAAAAGTTCTCAGGTGGCCCGAAGGGCCCTTCGAAAATAATAACTGCTTCAAATCTCATCTAATTTTTATCTGCTTTTCTTCATCCTATCCTTACTTCCAATTTTAACTGCCAGGGAGGTTGTAGTTTTTTCAAGCAGTCTCTTAGAGGCTATCTATCGATATCAACGGCTACAGAGATGCAGAAAACACCATGGCCGAAAATGCACCATGATAAAAAATCTTAGCGTCCAGGAAAGAGATGCTTAATCTTAAAATATGGACTTCAATCAATCAGGCAATATTAAAATATTGGTGGTAGATGATCATTTTCTTACGCGGGAGGCAGTTTCAGATCTTTTAAAAAAGTTGGACGGCATTGAGGTCTGTGGACAGGCCGCCAATGGCATTGAGGCTATGGAATTGGCAATGCAGCTTAAACCCGATGTCATTATAATGGATATCTCAATGCCGGAGATGAACGGTATCGATGCCACTTCCCTAATTCTCCAATATCAGCCCAACATTAAAATCTTTGCCATGAGCATGCATGATAATGAAACCATGAGAAACAAAATGGATGCTGCTGGGGCAACAGCATATATTAGCAAAAAGTTACTTTTTAGCGAGCTTACCCAAACAATCCGGAAATATATACCTTACTGATAACTGCGTGCTAAACTTGGCCGAAGGCAGAATTGGTGATTTGAAAGGACTGTCAAACAGGAAAGATATTAATATGGGGCTATGGAAAAAGGGGGGGCACTACCAAGGGGAAAAATTTTATTCCTGTTAAGCAGGTAAAGTAGTTGAAAGCCTTCACCCGGTGCTGCCGCCAAGCCGGAATGAACCCCCAAGCAGATTGTCGAAACTGGCAAAGACGTTAATCGAGGCAAATAAATACATGCCTGTTGCGCTCTGATATGGATACGGTGGACAGGCATAACCTTTTTTATTGGGATTTGGATAGCGCATGTGTCAATCAATCCGAACTGTCTGGTTTCAATGATTGAACCAAGCTTTTTTTAAACCCCAAACCGAACCTATTTTCGGGAAAGGAGAAGAAAAAATGCGAAAAAAAAGTCTTGTCATCGCCATTTTTTTAGCCATAGGCGGTATGGTGACAGTACTCTGCGGTCTTGTTATGGCAGAAAAAATGACACCACCGGAGGGGCAAACCTATATGCCTGTGGTTATTGAGAAGAGCTTTGAAGAGACCATGGAAATGGACTCAGAGGTAAAATCGAAGTACGACGAACGTCAGCAGGAGTTGTTGGAAAGACGCTATGATTTAAGCGACATGCCTTCCGATACCATGATGTCTGCCGGTCGCAAGCCGGTTCAGCGGGGGGTGCGAGTCAAACTGCACGGGGATGTCACGTGGGAAGAATTGTCAGAAATGACGCCTGCGGAGATCAAGAAAAAGGACCTCTTCCCGATGGGGTTCCGACCCCTGCCGCATTCGAAACACAGCACAGGAGGGCAGGTATTTCCGCAGAATCAAATTGATAAGATGCAGGAACTTGAAAACAGAAATCTAGAGCGTTTTGACACCGAGTTCGATATCCCCACACACTTTACGCCGGAGTACCCGCCGCCAATCTATTTAACCAACCGTCCAGACTTGGGGGATGTCTCTCAGGGCAAGGTCCTTTCAATCAAGAACTATTATGAAATTTTTAACGGTATTCTTACCCCCGTTCAAATGGAAGGCATGCGGCTGCTGCTCACCCCTTTTCCGCAGCAGCAGTTTAACCAGACGGAGGATCGAAAGGTCGAAGAACCGAGCTTGGGCGTGTCGTGTCTTGATTGTCATGTAAACGGGCATACCAATGCGGCATTTCACCTGAACCCTGATACAAGGCCGCAGACAGCCCGGATGCGGCTGGACACGGTTAGCCTTAGGGGTATGTATAACCAGCAGATCCACGGATCAAAGCGGTCTCTGCGGTCGATTGAAGACTTCACCGAGTTTGAACAGAGAAGCGCTTATTTTGACGGCGATCATGTCATTGCGGCCAAAAAGGGCGTAAACCTGCCTGACCGCGCCAGCCAAGTGGTAATGATGGCTCAAATGCAGAATATGTTCGACTTCCCGCCGGCACCAAAGCTTGACCCGTCCGGGCGCCTTATCAAGGAAAAAGCAACCGAGAAGGAGCTTAGGGGAGAAAAAATTTTCTTTGGCAAGGGACGCTGCGCTGAATGTCATCCGGCGTCTTCTTACACAAATCATGAAATGCAGGATTTACATTTGGAAAGATTCTACGCGTCTGAGATGATCAACGATCACTACAGCATCCCGGACGGCCCGATAAAAGCATTCACCCTCCGGGGAATTAAGGATTCTCCTCCATATCATCATGACGGCAGGCTTTTAACGCTTGCGGATACAGTAGAATTTTTTAATCTGGTCTTGGAGTTGGACCTCACCCAGCAGGAAAAGAAGGACTTGCTTGCTTTTATGCTATGCCTATAACAACTGGGACAGCATCAGAATTTGACACAGTAAAAAGGACAGACTCAGGCATTGAAAATAACTGGCGTTAGGTATTGCCTGAGCCTGTCCGAATTAATGATGAGCCATATTGGCGGTTATGAAACTTCCGTGCTGCTGGCACTCATGTTACTAAGGACCGTCAAACAGACGTAATGTTGGAATTTCGTATAGTGGCCTCCCCAAACACATATGGCATGTGCGATTCATAAAGGATAGCTGTCAGGATCTTTTTATAGCAATTAATGTACTCCTGTTTTTGGCCTCATTAGTAAGCAGACTCCCTTACATAAACTAATACATAATAGCTTCCACCAATATCTGTTTTGCGCTGCATCCCTCGGAATTTTACGTACTCCTATGTACGCTGCATTCCTCGGGATTTGCGCGTCCCCTGATTTTAGATCGGGTTTGAACTTTTTACTTTGCCATCCCAAAATCGACTTTGTACGAGACTGTCAAAAATATTTTTATAACACCTCCGAAAAAATAATACGCTACATTTTAATGTAATTCTTCATTTTTTGACGAGGAAAAATATTATATTATCAATATACAGCGAATATACGAGAAAGGAACGTTGAAAATGAAAATATCTATCTGTGGAAAAGGAGGAAGCGGTAAAAGCACTATTGTGACCTTGTTGGCAAAGGCGGCCCGGGAAAAGGATATGTCTGTTCTTGTCGTTGACTCAGATGAGTCGAACTCGGGGCTTTTCAAAATGCTCGGGTTTGAAAGACCTCCAATTCCGCTTATGGAACTTATAGGGGGAAAAAGCAGCCTGAAGAAAAAACTGAGCGAGCCGGACATTTTCCAAGAACCCCAAATTTCTGTCAATGACCTCCCCCCTCAATACATACAGAATAAGGACAACTTGGCTATTGTCAGTATTGGCAAAATTCTTCAGTCGCTTGAAGGTTGTGCATGTCCCATGGGCGTATTGAACAGGGAGTTTTTGAAAAAACTTCATCTTAAAGAAAATGAAGTGGCTATTGTTGACATGGAAGCAGGTGTAGAACACTTTGGAAGGGGGGTTGATGATAGTATTGATAGGGTGCTTCTTGTTGCCGAACCATCTTTTGAGTCTATTTGTGTAGCCGAGAAAATACAGGGGATGGCAGTGCATATCAAGAAACGGGTATATGCTGTCCTAAATAAAGTCCCCTCCCAGGAATTGGCCTCAAAACTGGAGGATAAATTAAATAAAAAAGGCATAAAGGTTATCGGATCTATTCCCTATGACCCTGTGGTATTTGAAGCCTGCCTGGAGGGAAAACCAATAAATAATGGAGATGCCATCCATGCTTCAGCCAGAATATTAGATGGTTTATTGGGGGAAAGAAAAACAAGTAGGGAGAAAACATCATGTGCCTGAGTACGGTATATGCTCGTTATGGGAATGAAAAGAAGGAGATGATGACGGATGTCGCTCAGATAGAAGCAGGAGACAACGGCTTTTGGTTTATTGATCTGTTTGGGCGGAAAGAATTCATCGCGGGCGATATTGAAAGCATAAGTCTGGTGGACGGCCACTATATAATTCTTCAAGCTAAGAATCCGGTTGAGTCTTGACCTGCCTTCTACCTCTGGTGAAAGACCCGTAAAAGCCTTGCCGTTTTGGCGTGGAATAGAAAATGTGGCAAATATCAGATTAAAACAAGAAGGGAGATAGACGATGACAAGGGAAGATATCCTGGATTTGTCGGGAGATAATCTTTTTCAGCTGGTTTATAAAAATTTCGGTGTACAGGTTAACGGCCTCAAAGACAGTGAAAATGTTTCCTCAGCCTGGCTTATTGCAGAGGAACTGGCCCGCCAAGGATGGGGTATTGATATACGACTGACTAAAGACTTTATAAATGTGGACGGCCATAAATTTGAAAACGGCGGCCCTGGAACCATATTTGCCCAGCATGGCTTCCGACCCGACTTTGATACTGCGGTGGAAGGAATATGTAAAACCGGTTTGATCGCCCTCCAATGTACAGGCAATCTCCGGGAATAAAGAGCTTTTTGCGAATTCATCCTTATCCACTATTTTTTGCGCATTTAGGTAAATGAAAGGGAGGTCACATGTCCTGGACTAATCCGCGCATAGGAGTGATCGGCGCCGGCGCCATCGGCGGGATCACGGCCGCCCGAATCAAGCAGGCCGGCCATGATGTTGAAATTGCCTGCAAATACGAAGATCTTGCCCGGCGGCGAGTTTGTCATCGGCACACTGGATTCCCGCCCGGAACCCGAAGCATTTCCCCCAAGAATCTTAAAACTTTTGATGCCTATCTAGCATACCGGTGTTGATCCATTAAGAACGCCGGTAATGCAACTTTGATGGCTTCGTAAAAAGCGGTTTATTCCGCTGGCACGGTATTTTTGCAGAAAGGAACGTTTGGTTCGTACTCGTACTCGTGCTCGTTCTCGTAATCGGCTTTTACTTTTCGAGTACGAGTACGAGCACGAGAACCGTCCCGCTTATGCGGGACTGAGTACGATTAAGTTCCTTGGAAGTAACCCCCCCGGACCAAGGGCCAAGGCCCGGGACCGAACCTATAAGTAACTTTTACTGCCGGGTAAAGC
>JAGYOX010000098.1 GCA_018399235.1 Desulfobacterales bacterium
TCGCAGAAGCGACCGATGCAGCAAGCCGCGTCCAAATGGAAGGCTAAAGCCTTCCACTACATTGATTGTACAAATTGCGATAAACCGATCAGGAATTTATGAATGCACTTTCTTTATCCGCCCTACATGGCTAAGACTTTGATTATTTTAACCTTATACCCTATACCTTAAACCTTAAACCGTTAAGTTACTTAGAAGCTGATGAAATAATGGACATAGTTTGCTAAATTGACGGTGATTGATTATATTCTTTGATAAAAGTAAGATATTACGCTGATTAAAGGGGGAATAAACAATGAAATGCGAGCTATGCGGCGCTGAAATAAATGAAGACGAGGCCAAACAAATCCAAGGCCAAAAGGTATGCGAGGACTGTTATATCGATCTGGCGGCGAAGCCAAAAACATGCGATCCCTGGGCGGTTTACAGTGCCCAAAATTTATCCTCGTCAAATATTACGGTTAATGAAAGCCAAGCCCGGATCATGGCGTATCTTGAAAAAAATGGTCCGACGCCGCCGGAAAAACTGGCGGAGGATATGGATATGAGTATGGATGATTTTGAACGGGAAATGGCCCCGCTGAGGCACATGGAAAAAGTTCGGGCGCAATTGCAGGACGGGCGGAAGGTGATTTGTCTGTGGCAGCAAGGGCAATGTTGAAGATATCAAATCAAGTCATAATACCGGATTCCGAGCTGGAAATTCAGGCCATACGTGCCCAGGGGGCGGGGGGGCAGAATGTAAATAAGGTTTCCACGGCTGTTCATTTGCGTTATGATATTAAATCATCATCTATCCCCGATTTCTATAAAGAGAGGCTGTTAAATTCGAAAGACCAGCGGATTTCAAAGGATGGTGTGATTATAATCAAGGCTCAGTCCTATCGCAGCCAGCAAAAAAACAAGGAGGACGCACTCAGGCGGTTAAAGATCTTGATAAAAAGGGTGTCAATTGAGAGAAAAAAGCGCAAGGCGACAAAACCAACACCCGGCTCCCGGGAAAAACGCCTGGAGGCCAAGGCAAAACGAGGGCGGCTGAAAACGCTGAGGGGGCGGGTCGACAGCGAAAAGATATAACGCCGAGGAGCGTATCCTCTCTCGTTTTGTCATTCCGAGGAGCGCGAGCGACGAGGAATCTTTAAATAACAGATTTTTCGCTGTCGCTCGAAATGACAATATTTATATTTTTTTGGATTACCTTTCGAAAGGAAACTTCTATAATGAGTAAGAGGGTTGTTTATGGGCCGGTGCCGTCCCGACGGTTGGGCCGTTCATTGGGCGTTGATCTCGTGCCCTACAAGATTTGTTCATACGATTGCATCTATTGCCAAATCGGGCGGACCCCGTCGCCCACGATTGAGAGAAAAGCCTATGTCGGTGCCGATAAAGTGGTAAACGATGTTTTAGAAAGGCTTTCAGAACGCGTATCCCCGGATTACATTACCCTGGGCGGCTCCGGGGAGCCGACATTGAATAGTGACATCGGGGAAATCATCAAGCGCATTAAATTGAGCACGGATATACCGGTTACGGTTTTGACCAACGGCTCCATGCTCATGTTTGACGCGGTCAGGGCGGAGCTGCAGGCCGCTGATGTGGTTTTACCGTCATTTGATGCATGCACGGGCGAGATGTTCAAACGGATAAACCGGCCGTGCCCTAAAATCGAATTTGAAGAAATGGCCGAGGGCTTGGTTCAATTTCGGGAGGAATATGCAGGACAGATCTGGGTTGAGATTTTTTTAATCGACGGCATTAACACGTCTGATGAAGATACCAAAAAGTTCAAATACTGGATGGATCGGATGCGGGCGGATAAAATCCATTTGAACACGGCGGTAAGGCCGACGGCAGAAGCGGGTATATGCCGGCCGGAAGACGGGTGCCTGATTCATATAAGGGATATGCTGGGGGATCGGGCGGAGATTGTTGTGCCCTACCAGGGTGAGGAGGCCAAGGCGGGCGGTGCTGCGGTTCGGGATGATTTGATCAGCCTCTTGTCCCGTCGTCCCTGTACTTTAGCGGATATCGCCAATGGGTTAAATACGCACCAGCAGGAGATCCTGAAATATTTGGAGCCGCTCGTGAATTCCGGAGAAATAGAGGTGGCGCGAACAGACGAAGGGACTTACTATCAAAAAAAACATGTTTAGTTTAAGATCTCGACATTAACATGCTGTCTTCCCCATTCCAGGGCTTCGGAGTGGGACCTGTAAAACAGGTCCAGCCGTTTTGGCCCTTTTATGGCACCGCCGCGGTCTTCTACCACCCCATAGCCGTAGCCGGGCACATACATGCGGGTACCGAATGGATAATACCGGGTATCTGCGGCAATGGTTCCGTCTCTCTCCCATAGCCAGGGCGGAAATAACCGGAAGGGAATCATCCATGGATTTTTGAGACTGTCCATGGAAAACAGTCCCGGCCTGAACTCATGAGGCTTGGTGCCGCTGGCGGTTAGCCCTGAATAGGGCTTGCCTTTTAGTTTACCCTTGCTGATATATTTGTTCCAGAAATCCAGCTTCAAACATTTCCAGCTGCCACGCTCCCAGTTGCAGCATTTGCCGCATCCACAATAGGCGGTGACTTCAATGTTGTAGACGATCCGTTTCTGGGCGCAGGATGTCAGGCAGACGAGCACTCCGATCAGGCAGACGGCGATAAGGGAACGAATTAAATTGTGCATAATCAAACCTTTTTATGACCACACGCCGGGAATCTCAGTATCGCAGAATTTGCAGTGACTGCCGTTTAAATTGTATTCCGGGATATGGTAGCCGGTTCGTTTAACCAAAAGCTTCCCGCAGTTATGGCAATACGTGTGGTTGCCCTCGTGACCGGGGACGTTTCCCACATATACGTAACGGATGCCTTCTTTCATTGCGAGATTTCGAAATTCGGTTAATTTGGATATCGGGGCCGGCGGCAGCCGGTCGAGCTTGTAGCGGGGGAAAAACCGGAGAAAATGGAGCGGATGATCCGGGCCCAGGTTTTCAAGAATCCATCCGCACATGGACTTGACCATCTCGGGGTCATCCACATAGCCGGGCACAACCAGCGTGGTCATCTCGAAATGGACGCCCTGTTCGTGCATGGTTTTAAATGTGTTAAGCACCGGTTCGAGGCGGCCGCCGTTTAACTTTCGGTACAACTCGTCGCTGAATGATTTGAGATTCACGTTAGCGGCATCCAGCACCTCGCACAGCTCCAAAAGCGGGCCGGGATTGATAAATCCGTTTGACACCCATAAATTATATAAGCCGTTTTGCCTGGCAATTCTTGCTGTATCGATCATATATTCAAAATAGGTGGTGGGCTCGGTATAGGTATAGGCGATTGAGGCGGCTTGATATTCTTTCGCCTTTTTGACTACAGCTTCTGGAAACATTTCATAATGCCTAACCGCCTCGGGCTTGACCTGTGAAATCTGCCAGTTCTGACAGTTCAGGCACCGGAAATTGCAACCCGTAGTGGCGATAGACAGGGCTTGTGATTTGGGATGGAAGTGAAACAGCGGTTTTTTTTCAATCGGATCCAAATGAACCGCACATGGGTTTCCATAGGTAAGGGTGTATAATTTACCGCCTTTGTTGACCCTTGATCGACAAACGCTCCGGTCATTCTCAGCAAGTACGCAGCTGTTGGGACAGATACCGCAGACCACTTTTTTACCCGGCAGCTTCTGGTAGTGATCGACTTCGCGCGACCACTTCCAGAGGCTTTCCGGCGCATCGTTTTTAAAAATGGTGCCCGTGATATCCGGTTTTTTATCGGATTTGGCAAAGGCGGTCACCGGGCTGAATGGAACAAGCGTTGCGCCCACTGCCAAGGCGCTGGCTGTCAGAAATTTACGTCTGGATATGGATGTCATGGCCTGTCCGTATTAGAATTAAGCTTGCGATTTTTATGCCCGCCAGGGCCAGGGCTGTCCACAAAATGCCGACATAAGGAATCAGCAGCACACTGCTAATCAGGGTGCCAGCGGCGGCACCGATCAAGTCGGCTGAAAATGATTGAATGGCCGCCGATTGGCCGCTTCCTCGAAGGTATAGGGCGACCGGAAATTGACAGCCGCAAGCGATGGCAACGGCAAACCCGAAAACAAGAAAACTGCCCTGGGGCAGACGGTCCCCGAATAGGTAAATACTGGCGATGAAAAACAGCATCAGGGCGATCAATATGGCATCGGTAAATATTAAAACCTGACGCCCCCGTTTTCGCAGCCGTTCGCCAAAGAACGCGCCCGGAAGCAGACCCGCCAGAAAAACCGTGACGATCAGACCGATTTGATAATAAATATAACCAAAAAATATCTGGAATGCAAATATCACCAGCGTTTCACTGCCCATGGTCAGGCAGCCGGTTGAAAACAGGACAAACTCTTCACGGGTGATTATGATAAAATATATCCCGCAGAGTACGATGACCAGCGCGATGAACAAGGCTGGCGAACTCGCATACTGTGTGAACCATTCGGAGAACATGATGCGAATCATGTTTGGCGCATAATCCCGGTTGACTGGGGCATCCGTCATCACCTCTTGGCTTAGCCGTTCAATCCGGGTCTTCGTTATGTTGCCGTAAAAATAGCCCTTTATGTAGGTAGTCTTGATCCCTTTCTTTGCAAGCAGCTTCGGGATATTCGGGTTAAGCGGTTTATCCCGGCATAGAAAGAATATTCGTTCCCCTGGCAGCATCAGGATATGTTTAAACTGGTTTTTTGCCGTCTGATAGAGCGATGAGATCTTTTGCCGCTGGGCATCAGACAGGTAGTTGTCAATGCCGTCAACCGAAAACAGGAGGATGCCGTCCGGTGCCAGGTGCTTTTTGGCCAGTTCGTAAAACCGGTCGGTGTAAAACCGGTTTAACTTGAAGGTGTCGGGTTCCGGAAGGTTTGAGAGGATGGCGTTGTAGGTTTTTTCAGTTTTTTTTAGAAATGCCCGTCCGTCCTGATGGATGATATTAAGCGCCGGGATTTTTTTCAAAAGATCAAACCTGAACTGCACTTCGGTGATCCGGGGATCGATCTCTACATAGTCGACCCGCTTGGGCTGATATTTGCCGATCTCTTTCATAATTCCGCCTTCTGCGGAAATAATCAGGATTTCATCGACGGTATCGAGCTGGGATAAAGGGTAGTGAACGGTTTCTTCAGCCAGGGTTAAATTCTGGCTGCTGAACAATGGGACGCCGTCTAAAAACAGGGTGTACTGCTCATGCGCCTGATGAACCTCAATCCGGCCGTAACGGGATTCCTCGTAATAGGCCAGTTTGCCTTCCCGTGGCGCGAGGGAGGGGCGTTCAATGAACAATCCGAATATCAGTGCGGCAAGGCTGGCCGCGATGGCGGTCATAAATACGGCATGCTGTCGTTTTGGGCGCGGCATTAACAAAAATGCCGCAATTAAAAGCGGCAGGTTGGCGAAAAAAATTGCCTGAAAGGGCTTGAGAAAAATAACCAGGATAAATGAAAAGAGCGCGCCACCGGTAACATCTCCAATATTGTCGGTGATATAGATCCTTGTACCGGGATAGTTCGGGATCAGCTTTTCCGCCACCGTCAGGCTGTAGGGAAGAGCAAAGCCAAGCACCAGGCAGTACGGCACAATGGTTAGAAGCGTGTAGGAAAGTGTCGGATAAAAACCCACCGATGTGCCGTGGAGAAAAAAGATCGCCCGTAATTCACGAATGGCAAATAGCTCCAGCGGGGACAAAGCTACCAGGAGAAGCGATAAGCCGCTCAGCCGTCCGGTTGACGCCCCCTTGCCGGCCATTTTGGCAAGCATCGTGCCGATGCCGCCTAGAAGCAGCCAGTTAAACAGTATCAGGGCGACGACGAATTCATTTCCGTTGAACTGGGAAAGAAATTCCCGGATAACCAACAGCTGGGTAACCACCGAGGATATGCCGGTGGTAATAACAACAAGTGAGATCAGTCGATCATTTGTGTTCTTCAAAGTACTGTACCTGATAGGTCAGGACTTCCAGATCCCCCTTTTTCCATTCATCTCCCGGCAAACCGGCTTTTAGGCATAGATGGGATAAGAACAGTTCCTTATCCGGAAGCTGCTCCCATACCTGGGGAAGAAATGTGGAGCTGTGCATGCCTTTGCGGAGTATGACACCGTCCACATTCGGCCGCAGTTTGGCCAAAAGGTCGTCTGCATCTTTATAGTCAAGCGGCTGGGGCTCTGTTAACAGGCTGATTTCTATATCGACCTGGTCCAGTTCCGCTTTCGACAACGCCGGAAACCGGGGATCATTAAAGGCGGCGTTGATCGCATTTTCCTGAACCCCTTTGGTAACAGTTTTATCCGGTACGAGGTTGCCGATACATCCACGGAGCTGGTTATTTTTTGTAAGGGTGACGAATGTGCCGCGACGGGATTGGAATATATCGTCTGACAGGCGCGATGAAACATCCTCGTCAACCCCTGATTCAACACCCAGGCGTTTTGCAATGGTCTGCCTGGCTAATTTTACCAGCAATTGACCGTTTTTTTCGTTTATATTGCTTGATTGTGTCATAGACGCCTCTCCATAAAATGCAATGGCAGCATAACCGACCACTTGTTGACGGGGTCCGGCGGTATCCGCGCTGTTTTCGTGATAAAGCAGCACGGGCTCCCAATTATACTGAAGGGCCATGTCAATCAGCACGCGGATCGCTGTGGCCCCGCAAGCCCGGTTACTGTCAGCTGCCAGGTCTTCTCCATTTAAGTTTAATATCATTTTTATGGTCTGTCTATCCCGTTGGTTGGCATCCTTATAGGGAAGATAATGCGAAAGATCCGAGCTGACAACCAGAAGGGTTTTATCATCATATATGGAATCAATGGCGGATGCGTATTTTTTTATATTGCCCGATCCCATGACGATGGGAACGATTTGGAAGTCATTTAAATATGACTGCAGAAAGGGGAGGATAACCTCAATGCAGTGCTCTGTTTTATCTGAAGCGGGCACGGGTCGAAAACAATCAAAACGTTTTCTTAATTTTTCTGCGTCCGGATGCAGCTTTATTCGGCCAAGAGGAGTTTCATAAGCCGAAACATCACTGATTGCCGCATTTTTAAAACCCACGCGATGGTCCGGACCGAGAATCAAAACCTTTGAAAAGGAGGCGGCTTTCAATACCCTTGCGGCATGGGCGGCGGTGCGTCCGGAATATATATACCCGGCATGCGGCATGATTAACGCTTTTAATTTTTTTTCAGCCGGTACGTTGATATCAGATTTTGAGGCCTCTTCAGTCAATTCTTGAATTTGTCGCTTTAATGCCTGCGGGTCGGCCGGATAGAACTTCCCCGCAACAACCGCCTCCCGGATGGTCTGGGCAAAGATCAACATTGGACCGCAGAACATGAGAAAAAGGAATAATATAAAGTATTTCAATAAGATATTTGTTTCCATGGGATTATAGCCAGCTTATCGATTGGGGAATTAATATTATAATTAATTAAATTATCCAAAATACGGCGCAACCTTGTCAAATAAAAATTATTGCGGAAATCAAATCCACCATTTATCATACAAGAAGAACTTTCAAAAAACAAATCCGCACTGAGGTTAACCAGAGCCTGGTCTTTTGGGGCAGGTTGCTTTACCCTAAACCGGATAAATGAAAAAACGCCTGATTATTCTCAAATTTGAATCAAGCGATCAATTCTGTCGGTACTATGAAGAGCTCCGGCAGAAAAAGATGTTTATCCCTACCCGTTCGCCATTATCAACCGGGTCGCCGCTCGTTATTTCCCTTGTCATTCCTTTGAATAACCGCATGCTTTCCATAGAAGGGGCCGTATCAAAACGCGTTGATCATCCGGAAAGCGGTATCCAAGTCGAGCTCGGGGGCAATTTTGATGAATTTTTATTCGAGCTGGAAACAGAACTGTCTGCACATGAGGAATTCGCAAAAAAACTCAACCTTCAGCCCTTGGTCAGGGCCGTTGATATAGAACCGGATGAAATGGAACTGACGCTTGAGTCCGACGATCAAGCGGATGGTATAGAATCGAATGAATGGGAATCGAAGCCTGAATCACCGGTTGATGCCGGTGCCCCAGAAGCCAATGAGCTCGAATTGACGCTTGACGTTGATTATAACAAGCGTGTCGGGATTGAGGGCGAGACGGAAGCGCAGGCCCCTGAGATCAGGCCGTTGGATACCGGGAAAAAGGCGTCCGAACAAAAAGAGCCGGCTCCAAAGAAACCTTTGGACCAACTGACCCCGGCGGCTTTTGAATGGGTTCGTGAAGTGGTTTCCCATGAAGAACATGAAATCGAAACAGAGGAAGCCGCTGAAGACCATGGGGAAGTCGTACATGATAAAAAGGAGTTGTCCGCCGAGGAGCGAGAAAGAATGGAGCCCGTCGGTCAATTCATCATGAATCTGACCAAGGCGGTATTGCGCAGCGGCTATTACGCCCCCGATCATCCCGGTGCGGCTTCCGCCAAACACGGCCTTTATGAAGAATTCCAAAATGTGCTTTCTGATGCACGCGAGCTAATGATAACCAAGGAAGAGACGCGCGAGCACTTTGATTTTATGATTACGGGCATTCTGGATCTGCCGGTGACTGTTCGCACGGTGGTAGGGCAGGGTGTGGCCGAGCTGTTCGCCCCGAAACTGCAGGAGTATTTTGAAAAAAAGGAGCTCCTTAGCCTGGCCATCAAGAAACAGGTTACAACCGAGCATTTTGAGGAATTTATAAATATTATGGGCGATCCCAAGGTGGACCGCTCAGAGGATCGAAAGCCCGGTCAGATTCTGACGAATGCTTTGGTTGAACACGGGATTACGGAAATCTCCGCCGTGTTTTTCGATGACCGCCTAAACCTGGAAAAAGACCTGCCGTGGCGGGTTGAGATGGCCATGCATCGGCTGGCCAAGGATCTCAAGCTGCTGCCCATGTTTAAAAGCATTGATTCGGAGGCCATCTCCCAGATTAAGCAGCAGTCCATTCAGGATATTATACGTCCGCTAAAGCATCCCAAACTGTTGAACGATTTTCTCGTCAACTGTTATATTATTGCCCAGCATGTTGAAAACATGGAGCCGCGTGAGATTGAGCAGATAATCGTGGATTCGTTTCCGATCGGTATGCTTCTGCCAACTTCGAAATATACGTTTAAAGAACTTGACCGGCTGAATGCCATGAAAGCGGAAGATCCTGAGAGCCCAATCGTCAATCGCCGGTTGAAAGGTATCAAACGGATTCTGAAAATGGTGGCCAGGCGGGTTGTAATGGAAAAGGAATCAGGGGGGCAGAATTTTTTGGCGCATTTATATGATAATAAAATCCTTAGCTTCGAAGAGCTGCCGGCGGACGCCCAGTATGTTATCAATACACGGGAGATGGCCCGGGATGTAAAAACGAATTTCACCAACTATACAGAAGGAATGCGCGGCGCCGAAGATATAGAAGATATCGTCGTCTATCTTAAATGTTTCCGCCGCATCATACCGCTTTTGATTGAGGAAAAGGATTGGCGGCTGATTGTGGATATTTCAAAAGCAATCGAGGAAAGTGTTGTTAACGTTTCAAATTCTGACACGCCATCAATTGAAAACCTTGCTGCCAATATTGTTGATGTGAAGATTGGCAGCAATGAAAGCGCTGAAGTAGAAAAGAAAAACAAAACCGTTCAAAGCGCTTTGGATTATGTATTCAAAGAACAGGTCAACGTTCTGGCTGCAGCTTATGAAACCGTCGAAGACGAAGAAAGAAAATATCTGGACACTATTTTTGACTGTCTTGGCTACCTGGGGGTTGAAACGCTGGGTCGGATTCTGGCCGATACTCAGGATCGTAAATTGCGCGGGCATATCGTCAAGTGGCTGGTTCAAAAAAAGGCCGCCGCCCGGAAGTGGGCCCAGGAAATATTGAATGAACCCAATCGTAAGTGGTACCTGTACCGTAATGCCATGCTGATCCTAAAAGAGGTCAGCAATGATGCGGCGGATGTCAATTATATCCAGCCGTTTTTGGATGATACGAACCCGAGGTTGCGGCTTGAAGCCCTAACCGTGATTTCAAGTCTTAACCCCCCGGATTTAGAAGCCATGATCATTTCCTCACTGGGGGATTCGGACTCCCGGATTAACTGGCAGGCTGTCAAAGCACTGGGCGAATTGCCCTCCATCAGCGACAGCAGCATTCAAGAAATTCTGGCCATGCTGACCCTTGATTCCGGAGACAAGGAAGATATTTCTCAGCACTTCAGGCACGTATCCCTTCTGATCAGTGCAATAAACGGATTGCGTCAAATACCCATGCCCAGTGTTATCGAGTCGGATATTATAAAGCTGGGGGAACAAATCGCGTTTAAGGATAAAAAATGGCGTCAGATCCTGAAGCGAGCAGTCGGTGCCGAAGATGCCTCAATTATTTTAAAGGCGGCCGTGCCATTGCTTGGCCGCATCGGCGGCTCGAATTCGGTTGCGTTTCTTAAAAAGCTTTCCAAAAGCCGGTCGGACATGTCAGAAGCAATAAACGAGGCGCTTGAAAGGATTAAAAGCTGAAGTTAGTCCTATCATGAACAAGAGATAGCGACGGATGAAGACGCTATGGATGGGTGAAGGAGGACTTCATGAAGATTGCCGGGTTAACGGATATTCATGGCAATACCGCGGCAATTGAAAAAGCACGCACAGCCCTTGAGGCTGTTGATGTTATTTTGCTGGTCGGCGATATCACCAATTTTGGGCGAGAGGAAGATACAGAACGGGTGGTGATCGCTTTATCAAATAATTCCGCAAAACTGCTGGCTGTCTCCGGTAATTGTGATTATAAGGAAGTGGATGAATATTTATCCAAAACCGGCATCAATATTCATGCAAGCTGTGCAGTAATTAATGAAGTCGCTTTTGTAGGTCTTGGCGGCTCTCTGATAACCCCATTCGGCACCCCAAACGAATATAGCGAAGAGGAAATCAGATATGCCCTCCAGCAGGGCATTGACCAGGCTCCGAAAGATCTTCCATTGATACTGGTATCCCATCAGCCGCCCTATCAAACGGCATGCGACCGGCTTTCATCCGGTGGTTATGTGGGCAGTAAAGCGGTGAGAGGGTTTATCGAGAAATATCAACCGATGGCATGCTTTACCGGGCATATCCATGAAGCCAGGGCGATAGACCAGATCGGCGGTACGCCGGTAATGAACCCCGGCCGTTTAGGTCAGGGCTATTTTTCATTTGCCAGTGTGGAAGGCGCCCTCCTGGACTATGGCATAAAATCAATTAACGAGATTCTTTAATTTCAAACGAATTAATCCCCCTGAACTATTGCTTGTCGAACTAAACGGCTTCTATGGTAGATGGCGGTTTGGACGAGATATTATAGGTAACGCTGACGACGCCGGGCACAGCGGCGATAATCTCTTGTCCCAGCTGATCGAGGGTATCGAACGAAAGCCGGGTCGGCGTGGCTGTGCGAGCATCCACGCTGTCCCAGCACCGGACTTCGATCTGCTGGCCGAAATCGCGCTGACCTTCACGCATTCCAGTCACCCGGTCTTCGTGCAGAATGGCCATGTACTGGAAGGCGCCGCATCCGGCGAGAAGGCGTTCGACTACCTCGGTAGCCTTCCGGACGGCCTCAATGCGATCCGGCGTGGCCTCGCCGATGACGCGGGCCGCGAGGGCAGGGCCCGGAAAAGGGATGCGATTAAACAGCGCCTCGGGTAGTCCTAAGGCCTGGCCCACCTTTCTCACGCCGTCCTTGCGCAACTGGATCAGCGGTTCGATGATCTTGTAGCCGAAGGCCTGCTGCGGGTCAATCCCCAACTGTTCAAACACATTGTGCTGCCGCTTGATCCCGGCAACCGTCTCGTCGATATCGGTCAGGATCGTCCCCTGGAGCAGGTGTTTTGCCCCGCTTTCACGGACAAGACGCCCGAAGACCTCGCGGTAGAAAGTCTGGGTGATGGCCTCACGTTTGGCCTCCGGGTCGGTTACACCCTTGAGCGCCGCGAAAAACTCCTCGCGCGCGTCAATCACCTCGACCCTAACGCCAAGGTCGTGGAAAAAGCCCGTGACCTGTTCGGCCTCGCCCGAACGCATCAGTCCGTTTTCTATGAATACTGTCTTCAGGCGATCGCCTAAAGCGCGGTGCCCAAGCAGCGTGACGGTGGACGAATCAACGCCGCCGGAAAGGGCGTTAATGGCCCATCCGTCCCCTACGATGCTTTTAATCTCCTCTGCCTTTTCATTGATAAAGCGCTCTGCGTTGAGCTGCTGTGCAGTGATTTCGGTAATCAAGTCCTTTTTCTCCTTAATCTTGAATTTAAATTAATATTATGTATAGAATTAGATTTTAGGGACTCATCTTTCGAGTCACGCCAGAACTCTATTTCAATTTTCTGTTTCGCTTCGATGTTTTGACATTTTATGTTGTTTCTGTTTAGTAGTATCTAACGACGCCCATCATCTGCGTGGTGGGAGCGTAACGGAACACCACGCATGAGCGCATAGATTTGTTAGCTCTTTTTCGCAAAATACATATAACTTTCAAATACTGTCCCAGCAGAATCATACCTTTGTATATCTATTATGCACATCCCTTCTTGCTTGAGAGTCTTTAATACAGTTTCCTTGGGTAAAGCATGTATTTCCATTATCCCTGATGGACCATATTTAATTCTCCGTACTATATTTAATAAACGGTTACCGGTTAATCTGTATACCCACCCCTTCCAAGACTTTAAACTGCATTTAGACGGCGTATGAAAAGCAACGATCCCCTTGGAATGCAAAATTCTACAAAACTCTTTAATATAAGTAATTTGTCTAATTCTCGGCATATGTTGCAAAACAAT
>JAGYOX010000099.1 GCA_018399235.1 Desulfobacterales bacterium
TACCTTAAACCTTAAACCGTTAAGTTACTTAGAAGTCAATTTAGAGATGACAAAGTAAATGACCAATACAGCGCAACCCATGGATGAGCCCGCAGTGGCCGCAAAAATAAAGGAAATCATCCATCAACAGCACATCATGACGCTTGCCACCGCTTCAGCAGGCATGCCCTGGGCGGCACCGGTCTATTATGCCGTTTCGGACGGGAATCTCTATTTCTTCTCAAATCCGAATTCAAAACATATTCTACATGCGTTGGACGCTAAAACCGCCGCTTGTGCCATCTACGAAGATGCAGAGGCGTGGATTGATATCCGGGGCCTTCAAATATGTGGATCAATTGATGCAGTATCTTCCGGCAGGCAGGCAGGCAGGGCTGTTCATGCGTACCTGAAACGATTCCCCACTATCCAATCCGTATTTAAAACCGCTGCCGCCATTGGGCTTGAGCATTTTTACCGAAAATTCCATGCCCGGCTGTACTGCTTTATGCCGGAAACCATTACTTATACGGACAACCGGATCCAATTCGGATTTAAAGCAGAAATGCCAGCATACAGGATCGCCGAATGAAACATCGATCGACCCGGGAACTGGTAACGGATCTGGAACGCCACGGCCATCTCGTCCGTATTCCGCAACCCGTGGACCCGAACCTTGAAATGGCGGAAATCCACAGACGGGTCAACCAGGCCGGCGGACCGGCCATTTTTTTTGAGCGGGTGATCGGCTCCCCGTTCCCGGCGATATCCAATATCTTTGGAACAATGGCCCGCGCGCGATTTGTCTTTCGGCATACCCTGGACCGGATGAAACAGCTGATCCGAATTAATGCCGAGCCGGCATTGGTTTTTAAACATCCGTCGCTTTTGCCTAAAATATTGCCGGTAGCCTGGCGGATGTGGCCCGGCAGGGCCCTGCCCGCGCCTGTAACAGCCCGACAAACCCTTATCGAAAAACTCCCGCAGATCCGATGCTGGCCGGAAGACGGCGGCCCCTTTATCCTTTTGCCCCAAGTCTACACTGAAAATCCGGAAAAACCGGGAATTATGCACTCAAATCTCGGTATGTACCGGATTCAGATGGCCGGCAATGAATATCGTCAAAACCGGCAGGTGGGCCTGCATTACCAGCTACGACGGGATATCGGCATACACCACGCCGCCGCACTGCAAAAGAATCAGCCGCTTCGCGTCTCCATATTTGTGGGAGGACCGCCTGCAAACACCCTTGCCGCGATTATGCCGCTGCCCGAAGGGATGCCGGAGGTTACGTTTGCCGGCGGGCTCGCCGGCCGTCGATTTCATTTTATGCGTAAAAAAGGCTACTTGCTTGCTGCAGAGGCGGATTTCTGCATCACCGGCACGGTAATGCCAGGGGAGACCAAACCCGAAGGCCCGTTTGGGGACCACCTGGGCTACTACAGCCTCGAACATCACTTTCCTTACCTGCATGTTGAGTCGGTCTATCACCGAAAAGATGCCGTATGGCCATTTACCGTGGTGGGCCGTCCGCCCCAGGAGGATACCATTTTCAGCCGGCTGGTCCATGAACTCACCGGCCCGATGGTGCCTACATCGATACCCGGCCTGATGGCGGTTCATGCCGTTGATGCGGCAGGCGTCCATCCGCTCATGCTTGCCATCGGCAGGGAACGGGAACTGGCCTATCAGGATCGGAAACCGCGCGAACTTTTAAAAACAGCCAATGCCCTGCTGGGATTCGGCCACTGCGCGCTTGCCAAATATTTAATGATTGCCGCATTTGAAGATGCGCCGGGCCTGGACATCAACGACATCCCGGGGTTCTTCCGGCACCTGCTGGAACGCGTGGATTGGCGCACGGATCTGCATTTTCAGACGGAAACCACCATGGACACCCTGGATTATTCGGGCACCGCCTTAAACGAGGGGGGCAAGGTGATCATTGCGGCTGCCGGGGCTAAAAAAAGGGATCTGGCCGACACGGTGCCGAGTGAAATGCCTCTGCCTGATGGATTTTCGCAACCTGTCCAGGTGATTTCGGGCGTTATCGCCATAAAGGCACCGCCGTTTGAGGACTATGATACTGAGTCGAAACAAATTGAAAAACTTGCCGAAAGCCTCTCGACATTGAGTCAAAAAGACGGTCTGATGATGCTCGTTCTGGTCGACGACCCGGACTTTGCCGCCAAGTCAATCAGAAACTGGCTATGGATCACGTTTACACGCTCCAATCCGTCCCATGATATTTACGGGGTCAATCGCTTTACCCATTTTAAACACTGGGGATGCGAAGGACCGCTGATCATCGATGCGCGCTTAAAACCCCATCATGCGCCACCCCTGTTAGAAGATCCCAAAATAAAAGCCCGCGTAGATAAAATGGGAGAACCTGGCGGATGTCTCCATGGGATTATATAGACCGGCCCGGCTCAATTTGAAAAAAAATTATACCCCACCCCTTGACGACCCGATTAGGTGTATTAAATTTTAAAGTGAAAAGGATGATAGGTAACTGAAATCTTAATTAATATAAAAAGGGGGGTGACATTATGGCACTGGTAAGATGGGATCCATGGACTACTTTACCGTCTCTTCAGGATCGAATTAACCGATTGTTTGAGGATGCATTCCCGACCCGACCGACAGGAAGGGAGGATGAAATGGGCCTGTTTGACTGGCGGCCCACGGTTGATACCTATGAAGAAGGCGACAACATTGTCATCAAGGCTGAACTGCCGGGTGTAAAAAAAGAGGATGTTAGCATCGACGTTAAGGACAACGTACTGACGCTGAAAGGCGAACGAAAGCACGAAGAAAATATTAATGAGGAAAACTATTACCGCAGGGAAAGTGCTTACGGCAAATTTCAGCGGGCCTTTACCCTGCCGGATGCGGTCGATCCAAATAGGATCGAAGCATCATATAAAGACGGTGTCCTGAAAGTCACGGTACCCAAAGCTGAAGAGACAAAAACGAAAAAAATCGAAATCAAATAACCCATACTAACCTAATAAAAAACCCGGGCAACTGCCCGGGTTTTTTATATCCAACACCCTATACCCTATACCTTAAACTCTAAACCCTATACCCTAAACCCTATACCCTATACCCTATACCCTATACCCTATACCTTAAACCTTAAACCTTATACCTTATACCGTCACCCCACCGTCATCACCCAGTTTTCAAAATCTTCGGCTTTCCCGTATTGTATATCCGTGATGGCATCAAAAAATTTCTTTGCCCAGGGACCGACCTTACCGTTACCCACTAACATTTGCTTATCCCTGTACTTGATTTCCCCGACAGGCGAAATCACCGCCGCCGTGCCGGAGCCGAAAACCTCCTGAAGGTTACCGGCCTCATACGTATCAATAAGCTCATCGATACTGATGCGGCGTTCAGTCACCGGCATCCCCCATTTTTTGGCCAAACGGATAACCGTATCCCGGGTTATGCCGGACAGGATGCTTCCGCTCAGGGAAGGGGTTACCAGCTCGTTATTTATAACAAAGAAAATATTCATGGACCCGACCTCTTCAACAAATTTCAGATCCACACCGTCCAACCACAGAACCTGCGTATACCCCTGCCGGCTTGCCTCTTCGCCGGCATACAGGCTGGCGGCGTAATTACCCGCGGTTTTAACCTCTCCCATCCCGCCCCGCACGGCCCGGACATATTTATCCGTCACCCAGATTTTAACCGGGTTGAATCCCTCTTTATAGTAAGCGCCCACCGGACAAAGGATGATAAAAAAACGGTATGTATGCGAGGCGCGAACGCCTAAAAACGGATCGGTAGCGATAATTGTGGGCCGTATATAAAGAGACGTGCCCGGCGCCGAGGGGACCCACCGTTTCTCAAGCTTTAACAGCTCGACCAATGCCTCCAGGGCAAAATCTTCGTCGATTTCAGGGATGCAAAGCTTGTGGGCGGACCGGTTAAACCGTTTAAAGTTCTCGGTGGGCCGGAACAGGTTGATCCCGCCGGAGGGGGTTTTAAAGGCTTTCAGCCCCTCGAAAATGGATTGGCCATAGTGCAGCACCATGGTCGAGGGGTCCAGGGCAAAATGACCATAGGGCTCGATACGGGGATCGTGCCACCCCTTTTCTTGGTCATAGTCCATATTAAACATGTGGTCCGAAAAAAGCGTTCCAAAGGTTAACTCGGATTCGTCAGGCAGATCTTTCAATTGGTCGGTGGTTTTGATGCGAATCGTCATATTTTTCTCCATATCCGTAATAATGTGATGATAAAACAAAATAATTTCATATTCTTTACCACGCACGACGTCATGATCAAGAAAATTTATTATTAACGCTAACGGAAAATTTGATCATACTCGCTAGGATAGGCTTTATATCATTATTCTAACTGCCAGGGCAATCCCCAATCCGCTTAAAAGGCTTGACAAAAGCGATAATTTTCTTAATTTTGAAATTTTTAACGGTTCTTTATAGATGACGGCAAAACAAAAAGGCAAGCGATGAGAGAAGATATCATTCAAATCCGGTGGCACGGCCGAGGCGGTCAGGGTGCCATTACTGCGGCCAAAATTGTTGCCAGCGCGGCATTTTCATCAGGCTTTGCGGGCGTGGTCATGACGCCCACCTTCGGCACAGAACGACGGGGGGCGCCGGTGTTGACTTCCCTGAAAATCTCCAAACATAAAATCAATGACCTGTCGCCGATCACCGAACCCGATATGGTAGTCGTATTTGATCACCTCCTGTTAAAAGAAGTCGATGTCACCAACGGCCTCAAAGAAGGCGGAATTATTATGATCAATAGTCCCCGGCCGGCGGCGGATTATTCTTATAAGGGAATGAATGTGTTCACCTCCGATATCAATTCGGTCGCATCAAGTGTCGGGCTACCGCCGGGAATCATCAATACCGGCGTGATCGGACTTTTCGCCAAAGCTACCGGCCTGCTTGATCTCGAGCCCCTGCTCCAGGCGATCAACATAGAATTCGAGGGCCGCAACCCGGAAAAAAATATTGAAGCCGCCCGTTTGGCTTATGAGAACACAATGATTGGAGAATCCCGATGACCCAGAAAAATTTTGCCTGCCGGATTTCGAGGAGCGAACCCGGACCCGGTGACGGCGGCAGAACAGGCTCCTGGCGAGTACTTCGGCCGGTTATCGACCTTGAGAAATGTATACCGGCCAAGCGCAACAAGCCCGCCTGCTTTACCTGCTGGTTGTATTGCCCGGACGGTTGTATAACCCGCACCATCCCCCCGACAATAGACTATGAATACTGCAAGGGATGTGAAATCTGCGCCGAGGAATGTCCTGTCGGCGCCATTACAATGGTCGAAGAAACCGTCTTTATTAAAGAGGAGAAATAACCCGATGCATGTCATTGAATCCGGCAACGTGGCAGCGGCAAACGGGGTCAAGCTGGCCCGGGCCCATGTAGTTGCTGCATACCCCATTACCCCACAGACGCCGTTAACAGAAAAACTGTCCGAGTTTGTTGATGCCGGGGAAATGGATGCCGAGTATATTCCAGTGGAAAGTGAGCACAGCGCCCTTTCGGTCTGCATCGCCGCATCCAGCGCAGGATCGCGTCCGTTTACAGCGACAAGCGCCAACGGGCTCTTATACATGAGTGAGCAGCTTCACTGGGCGGCCGGCGCCCGGCTGCCGATCGTCATGTGCGTGGTTAACCGCGGGATAGGCGCCCCCTGGACGGTCTGGAACGATCAGCAGGATGCCTTTTCCCAGCGGGACGCCGGCTGGGTTCAGCTTTTTGCATGCGATCATCAGCAGATCATTGATACGGTCATCCAGGCCTATGCCATTGCCGAAACCGTGAGCATTCCGGTCATGGTCTGCTATGACGGCTATATATTATCCCATACCTACATGCCCTTTGAAATACCTGACAGCGATACGGTGGACGGATTCCTCCCCGCATTTTCACCGGAATATGCATTAAATCCGGCGAAACCCTGCAATTTAAACACTGTAACGCTGCCGGACATCCGGCCGGATGTGCGAGGGGATACGGCCCCCGGCTACATGGAGATCCGTCATAATCTGCATACTGACATGAGAGAAGCCCTTAATGTCATCAAAACAGTTGACGAAAAATTTTACAGCATATTTGGCAGGGGCGGACACTGCTTTATAGAGCCCTACAATTGCGAAGACGCCGAATATATAGCCGTATGCATAGGCTCCCTATCCTACCAGCTAAGAGATGTTGTGGATGCGCTTAGGCAAGACAGGATCAAAATCGGAGTTTGCGGCTTAAGGGTCTACCGCCCGTTCCCTGATGAGGCCATCCGTGAAACCTTTAAATCGGCAAAGGGTATTATTGTTCTGGAAAAAGCCCTGAGCTACGGTTATGAAGGGGCGTTATACGCCGATATTAAAGCCGCGCTATATGATTGTGATAATCGCCCGTTCATCCATAACTACATACTGGGACTCGGGGGACGCGAAATAAAGACCCAACAGCTTCTGGATGCCCTGCGTCAATCCTGCACCATTGATATACCTGTGCCGCAGTGGATTGGGCTAAAAATGTAATTAAAACAGGATATAACTATGGCTGAAAAAACCACCGTTCTCAACCTGCCGGAAGATGAGCTGGTCCATCCGGGAAACCGGGCCTGCGCCGGCTGTGGTCTAAGCATTATCTACCGTATCGGATTAAAAGCGCTTGGACGGGACACCATCCTCGTGGTACCCCCCAGCTGCCTGACGGTGCTGCAAGGCCTGTATCCGATTGCCGCCACCCAGCTGCCCTGCTTAAATGTCACTTTTGCATCCACGGCAGCAGCAGCTACAGGAATTCTAGCGGCCCTGCGCGCCCAAAAAAATACATCCACTACTGTTGCGGCATGGGCAGGAGACGGCGGGACCAGCGATATCGGCCTTCAGGCGCTGTCCGGGGCCTGTGAACGGGGAGAAAACTTTATCTTTATCTGTTATGACAATGAAGCCTATATGAATACCGGTGTCCAGCGATCCGGCACGACGCCGCAGGGCGTTTTAACCACCACGACACCGATTTCCGGCAAAAAACAGAAAAAAAAGGATGTCCCGGCAATCATCGCCGCCCACGGCATTCCCTATGTCGCTACCGCCTCTGCAGCATACCCAATTGATTTTTATGATAAAATTAAAAAAGCGAAAACGATTTCCGGGCCGAAATACATCCATGTGCATACCCCCTGCCCCTCCGGCTGGGGATTCAACCCACGTTATACGATTAAAATCGGCCGAATGGCCGTGGAATCCGGATTATATGACCTGTACGAAAATGAAAACGGACACTTTGAATTAAGCGGACCCTCCCAGCGCCTGCTAAAAAAAGATCGCCGCCCGGTTTCGGAATATCTCGAAACCCAGGCGCGTTTCAGGGGGCTCTCTGAAGCCCGGATCGCATCCATCCAGCAGGAAGTCGATGCGAAGTGGGAAACTTACCGGGCTCAGCCTTCGTAGAGCACGGCCAGTATGTCCGCCTTTCCCTCTTTAGCGGCTACCATGTGCGGGGTTGTGGAAAGATAATAGATGCTGTCTCCGGGTTCAAGTTCAAAAATATCCTGATCGATTTTAGCAATAACGGTCCCATTAATTACATAAATGAATTCTTCGCCCTCATGAACCGAGGTTTCCTGCTCCGGATTCTCTTCCAGGGTCACCACCAGCGCTTCCATGTGCCGCCCTTTTACTTCCGGTGCCAGGCTCCTGTATGTATAAAGCTTTTTGCCCTTTGTGGAAGTGGATCGGGAAACAATTTTGCGCTCATTTTTCCGGGTAACCGAATAAAGTTTGCTTCCCACGCCTGACACCAAACGACTGAATGCGCTATCCAATGCCTTCGAGAGCTTAACCAGAGTGCCCAGCTGGGGTTGAATATCATTTTTTTCAATTTTTTCCAGAGATGCCACATCGAAGCCGGTTACATTGGCAAGCTCGTCATAGGAAAGGCCTTTAGCCTCCCGGATGTTCTTGATCCGCTCGCCTACAGCCTCCACCGTGACCGGTTCGGATGATGAAATATCCCCGGTTAAAATGTCATACCGATCTTCATGCTGTTCCATGGTCATCTAAGCCCCCTATTTATCTGGATTTATCATGCCTTAACCGTCTATCTGTCAGCTATTTATCAATGGATATAAAAATAAATATCAAATCCCAACCCACGGGTCAACAACTCCAACAGAAGCATTTTGAATGATTGTCATTTAGTGATACTTTATGTATAATCATATTTTAAACAGGCAGCGGCTATCAGCCACAAAAAACCGGGATCAAGAATAAAAAAGATTGCCATGAAGTATCAAAAATTCTTCCGTTTCCTGCAGAATGTCGGGAAAGACCCGTCGGCGATTTTCTTTGAAGACGAACTCACCCGCCTTAAAAACCGCCGGTTTTTGTTGAATTACTTCAAAAATGAAATCCAGTGGCAGGCTTTGGAAAATCCCATCTCCCTGCTGATGATCGATATTGACTACTTCAAACGCCTGAATGACCAGTATGGTTATGAGGCCGGTGATCAGGCGCTTATCCATGTGAGCGCTATTTTACAGGAGATCACTGCCACGCATGGACTCGCCGTGCGATATGCCGGGGATGAATTTATTATTCTTCTGCCGGATACGCCCAAAGAGGAGGCCCTGCAGACGGCTGAATCCCTGCAGAATAAAATACACTACAACCTGTTTTTTTCCGCCGAAGCCGATACCGCCATCCCCCTTACATTAAGCATTGGAATAGCTACAGCCCCGGATGACGGCGCCTCGGGGAAAGACTTAATCCATCAGGCAGATACTGCCCTATATGACGCAAAACAATCAGGCCGAAACCGCTATGTCGATATCGCAACGGTGGTTCCCGAGGCTGTCACCCAAAAAACAGCCATCCATTTTCTGGATAATGCCGGGATTGTCGGCCGTAAACCCCAGTTTGAAATCGTCGGCAATGCCCTCAAACAACTCGGCAGCGGAAAACAAGGGTTTTTAATTATAGATGGTGCGCCGGGAATGGGCAAAACCAGCTTCCTGGACCTGGTACAGCGGAATCTCGAGAAAAAAAATGTCAATCTGATTCGGACCGCCGGTGTTCTCCAAGAAGCATACCGGCCCTATTATATTATCTCCTATATTATCATGGAAATAATGAACCAGCGCCCGGACAGAGGAAAGGCGGTTCTTGACTCACTGGATGAAACGACAGTCAACCGGCTGGCACATGTCATACCCCAGTTAATCGATGCCGAAGAGCCGCCGCCGGAAGACGATGCCGCCCACAGAGAAGCCATATTCAGAGATTTTTGCGATTTTTTCGCCGCCTTGATGGACAACCGGCCGATGGTGCTTCTTATCGATGATTTTGACTACAGTGACCCCGCATCCCTTCAACTGCTGCAGACGGTCTGTAAAAAACAACCCGTTCCCATTTTGATTTGCGGTACGGCATCCGATGAACTCCCGACCAAGCCGCAGGCGATCCCCCTTGAACTGTTCCGAAACGCCTACAGTGATGAATTGGGAATTCAAGATATTGCCCTGCCTTCGCTGTCGGCTGAAGACATAGGTAAACACGTCAATATAATTTTCCCGGGCATTAAAATGGCCCGGCGCACGGCCGATGAAGTTGCCACTATCACTGAGGGGAATCCGCTATTTATCAACGAAATCATAAGAAGAATGGTCAATGATGGAAAAATCTTTCAAGAGGGTTCCAGGTGGCGAATTGCAGCCATTGAAAAAAATTATTTCCCCAAATCCCTTGAAGAAATCATTCAGCAAAAAATGATGCTTCTGGATAAAGAGAGCCGGGAGTTTATTGATCGGGCCTCGGCATTCGGAGAGTCAACCTCTTTAAGTATGCTGGCGGGATTTTCGAAAGAACATTCCGCGAAGATCTATGATTATTTGAACGAAGCTGTCGCCCACGGGATCGTGCGGTCAGAATTCAGCGACTCTGATGAGAATATTAGATTCCCCAGCAAACGCATACGGGATACCATCTATGAGGATATATCCCCGGAAATCAAAGAGGCGCTTAACGAACAGATTGGCAGTTATAAAGAAGATCTCTACAAACGTAATCTGCTGCCTTCAAAGGCGATTGCGGCGCATCATTACAGACATGGCGCAGATATGGAAAAAGCACGGGCCTACCAGGAACCCCTGGATGAATATAATCGCCGAGTCTTCAACCTGGATGAAGCCCGGAATTACAGCATTGAAAAGCGCTCAAAATCCATGGATCCGGAGGCAGCCGACGAAGGACAGGCGATTGCCGACACACCGCTCGACAAAAACGCCATGAAGCATATACCAAACCTCTTGCGGGCATTGGTTGTAGCTATTCGAAACACCCGTCTCTATCCCCCGCAGAGCAAATCCGTCATCGATTCCGTCGACCAACTGATGGCGATAATCCAACAAATTCACTCTACAGATGAACGATTTTCGATCATATCTGAAAAAAAGGCCCTACTCGTGAACCAGCAGCCCTTGGATGTCAGCGCCTATTCCACAGTGGCCGAAAAAATAACGGAGCTCTTCGACCGTCTTGAACTGCAACACCTGACATTTACCCGTGGAATTTCAGAGGAAGAGATCACTACCCTGATTGACAAAATCAGCCAAACCGAAAGCAAATCCATCACACCGGGATTCTGGCGCTCTTTCCAAAGGGCGCGGCCGATGCCCCATATTATCGCCGGTCAAATTAAGTATCAAAAGATTGAATCCCCGGAGGCGGCCAGCCTCGACTTTGAATTTCCGGGTCAGGAACATTCAAGCAGAAAACCACATCCCGCCCAAGAGATCGATGCCCTGCTCGATGCCTCGGATTTAAAAATCGTTCAGCAAATTATCAGCAGCCTGCTCGGTGCCACCGGTAAATTGAAACTTTACCCGGTTGACGGGCCGGTGGCAAAAGAGGCGATCCAAAACGTTTATTCCGCTCTGAAACCTTTTTTTGAAAAATATACGGACTTTACCATTGCCCGCGTGGAGCATGCCCTTTTGGTCAACGGCTTGAAGATGGACATCTCGGGCTTTGAAACGCTTGCCGGCAGTTTTTTAAAATTTCTGGCCGAGGCCGGCTTGGACAGCATAACCATTTTGAAAACCGTGACGTTGGATGAGCTGACCCGTTTTATCGCCATTGCCTGTCAAGCCGAACAAACAGATATAGACAATAAAAACGAAAAATTATGGCAAGAACAGGCCGCTAAAATCCCCCATATCCGTTTAAATGAAGGAATATATGGCATCAGGGATATTTTTCCGGGCGGTTCATCCAGCGAAGACAAGGAAACAGACAAGAAAGGCGAAACAGAACAGCAGGGGAAAGTGAAAAGATTCGAATTTAATGCTGCCAGATCAAAAAAAGTCCCCATGGATGATGAATGGAATTTGGAAAACCTGCCGGCAAAACTCAGGGATATGTTTCTAACCGGAAAAATTGATAACGCCAGGGCGATCCTCGATCGCCTCTGTGAAGACTATAAAAACATGGATACCACAGGCAGACAATCCATCATCGATCTTTTTAACGCCATACTAAATCCCGTTGACTGGAAACCAAGCGCCGCGTTTATCAAGTTTATCATTGCCCCCTTGATAGATATTTTTGAAACAGAAACGGAATCGGAACTTTTGAATCATACGGCACCACTTTGTTACCAGTCGGCTGAAAATTTTATCCTGTTCGGCGAATACCCCCTTGCTGCCTGGGTATTTACCAGTGTTCGACAGCATCCGAACCACCTTCAGATAAAAGCCCCCGAGATGGGGGCCACTGTTTTTGAAGCCGTTATCCACGGATTAGGGGCCGGAGACAATAAACTGCAGCAATCCGCATTTGAACTTTTAAGCAGCATGGGAGAAACGGCCCGACCTTACCTATTAAATGTGATCAAACAGGATGTCGATCTACGGGTTCGTCGCCTGGCTGCAGAGCTGATCAAGCATCAGGGAGCCAACGGGGTTACCGCCGTTAAACGCGCCCTAATGGGGGAGCACTTCCCTGAAGACCGGGCCCGCATCCTTGACGTAATTGATGTTGTCACCCCGGACATCCAGCTGGAATTATCATCTGCGCTTTCGGATTCAGAAAAAGTGGTTCGCCGGGCAGGGGCACGATTGGCGGAACGGTTGAACAACCCGGCTGTCATCAATATGCTTATCAATTTAGCCCAAAGGAAAAATCCTGATACCGCAATAACGGCCATCAATCTTCTGGGCCGATTAAGCGCCCTGCAGGCAGTAGATGTAATAATTTATATCCTTTCCAGTTCCGACAACGAGGAGGTTATGACCGCCGCTTGCCAGGCAATGGGTCAAATTGGGGATTCAAGCTTTATTCTGCCCTTGCAAAATATCTTGCGCGCAAAGCGAGGCCTTTTATTCAAAAAGGGCAACTCATCCAAGGTCAGAGTGGCCGCCGCATATGCCGTATCCCAGATAAAAGACCCCCGCAGCCCTAAAATATTAAAAGCGCTTGCCGGTAACAGTGACCCCCGGGTCCGGGAAGTGGCCCAAAACCTGATGGCAAAGTAAAACGCCCAATATCTGCGTTGCGCTTCATCTTTCGTCATTCAACGTACTCTATGTACGCCTCATTCCTCGAGATTCGCGACGCCTTGATCTTGAACGTTTTACTTTGCCATTCCAAAATCGACTTCTAAGTAACTTCAAGGTATTGGGTATTGGGTATTAGGTATTAGGTTAAAAAAATCAAAAGCTTAGCCATGTAGGGCGGATAATAAAATGCATCCGCCAATTCCTGATCGGTTTATCGAGATTTGTACAATCAATGTAGTGGAAGGCTTCAGCCTT